>CAYPCV010000096.1:0-7306 GCA_964409295.1 uncultured Sulfurovum sp. | reverse complement strand
TTAGGTAAAAACACCTTGTTACCCTCAATTTTAACCCTTTGTGGGTATTGATAGCTTTGTCTTGAATGGTGTCGTGATTTGAATTTTGGATAGCCACCACCTTTGAAAAAGTGTTGATATGCTTTGTCCATATTTGCAATAGATTGTTGAATAGCTTGTGAATCAATCTCTTTTAGCCAAGAAGTTTTTTCACGCTTTTTGAGTTTAGTGATATGATTTATTAATGCAAACTTTCCAACCTTTATGCCAAATTTAGAATAGGCAAACTTTCGTAAAGCTAAGGCACGATTATACACATATCTTGCTCCACCAATTTGAGAAGAGATGATTTCTTGCTGTACTTTATTTGGATATAGACGAACTTTTTGAGCTTTTAGCATCTCTTCTCCTTTTTAATATGGTGTGATATTGATATTTTACCTAATTAATGCTAATATTTGATAATCCATCCAATTCACTACATAAGAGAAAATAATGACAAACAATACGGTATATATCCCAAAACCAACTCCTCATGACCCCGATGAGAACGGTCATTTTGGTAAAAAAGAAGATAAACATAGATATGGTGGGCGTTTTGTACCAGAAACACTGATGCCTGCACTAGAAAAACTGCGTCTGGATTATGAAGCAGTAAGATTTGATAAGGATTTTTGGTCAGAAATTGACTACTACTACAAAAATTATGTGGGTCGCCCCTCTGCTCTCTATTTTGCAGAAAATCTCTCCAAAGAACTCAATGCAAAAATATATTTGAAACGAGAAGATTTAAATCATACAGGAGCTCATAAAATTAACCACTGTGTAGCACAGGCTATCTTGGCAAAACGTTTAGGTAAGAAAAAAGTTATTGCAGAAACAGGTGCAGGTCAACACGGTGTGGCAACGGCAACTGTCGCTGCGTTATTTGGTTTGGAATGTGAAGTATTTATGGGTGCAAAAGATGTTAAGCGTCAAGAGCTTAATGTTTTTAGAATGAAACTGCTTGGTGCAAAAGTTCATGCTGTTGAATCTGGGAGTCAAAGTCTAAAAGATGCAATGAACGATGCCATTCGTCATTGGGTCACAAATGCAAGAGATACTTACTATATAATAGGAACGGTAGCTGGACCTCATCCCTACCCGATGATGATTCGTGATATTCAGTCGATTATTGGTTGGGAAGCCAAAGCTCAATTAAATGTGGTCGAAGGCTGTTTACCTGATAAAGTAATTGCTTGTATTGGTGGTGGTTCAAATGCTCTTGGAATTTTCAATCACTTTTTACAAGACGATTCGGTTGAGTGTATTGGAATTGAGGCAGGAGGATTAGGACTGGACTCTAAACACGGATGTTCTTTAGAAAAAGGAAGCCCAGGAGTTCTTCATGGTCAATGCTCGTATCTACTCCAAGATGAAGATGGACAGGTTCAAGAGGCTCACTCTATTTCAGCAGGTCTTGATTACCCAGGTATTGGACCAGAACATGCTTTTTTTAAAGATAACAACATCGTAAGCTATGACCACATTACCGATGATGAAGCGATGGAAGCTTTTGTATGGCTATCACAAGCTGAAGGAATTATTCCTGCATTTGAGTCTTCACATGCCATTGCCTATCTAAAAAAGATGAGAAAAGAAGATATAGAGGGTAAAACTATTCTAGTAAACCTCTCGGGTCGTGGCGATAAAGATATGATTCAAGCTCAAGATATTTTAAAGGGAAAAATCTAAACTCTAATCATTTTATGGTAAAATCACAAAATGAACAAAAAATATTTTAAATTATTAATTATTATTATTTCAATATCTATCTCCTCTTCTTTTTTGGAGGGGTATCAAGAATTTTCTACAAAACATAAAATTGATGCCAAAATCTTAGAACTTTGGGGTCAATCTAAAAAATATATTGAGACCTCCGTTGAGATGTTAAAAGAGTCTCCCATAGAGTTATATTTTATAGGCTCACAGAGTTATAACCTGCTAAATTATGCTTTTGCTAAAGAGCATACGCTACTTATAGATGAACTGCTTCAACTCTATATGAAAACCTTACCTTATATGGAGAGAAAAAAAACTTATAATATCTATCATCTTAATGAAGAACAAGAAAAAAACTCCATAATACTCAAAGAGCCTATCTATGTATGGAGTAATAAAGAGGGAGATGAAGAGTTAATCTCTTCTGCTCAATTTCTCTTTGTTGTCTCTTTTGCATTTAATAAAATTACTACCATACCAAGCAAAAAACGAACCAAGACCATGAATAATTTTATTAAAGAGTTCTCTCCTATTCTTTCAAGTCACTATCAACGATGGGTTATGGGAGTTAAAGAGAAGGGCAAGAAGATAAAACTTGGCTCTTTTAGTCGAAGAGGTTGGGGATGTAAAGATTCTAAAGAGGAGTATATCTATGCTCGAACACTCAACCAACTGATTGAAGAATTAAGCGAACAATCTTATCATGGGGCATCGTATTGTAATGTTATTGCTGACCCTTCTTTACTTATTATTTCTGGACTAGGGTACTATTTATCAGGAACAAAAAATCAATATCCTTCCTACAATATTCAAAATAAAAAAATATTAGAGGCACTGTTTATTAAAAACATCAAAATACTTTCACAACAATTTAAAAAAAGTAATATAAAAGAAAAAGATTTAAAAAGTGAACCCATCCCTATCATAAGCTTTCAAGAGGGTGCATGGTATGGGCATCCCGACTATTACTATAGCAACTATAATGGTTCAACATTTCCAAAGAAAGAAAATCTCAACAGTAATCCTTCTGTAGGGATGGATGTTGCTCATGGGTCAAGGGTTATCTATCTGTTAGAGATGCTAACAGAGAATAGAAATAAATTTGACATAAAGTTTCCAACACAAAATGATATGAAAATGTTTACAGATGCTTTTCTCTATAAAGTTTTTAACCAAAATTATCAAAAACCTCTTTTTAAAAATTATATGGATGGCTCAAATGGTTGGTTTAGAGTAAATTATGAATCAAAAAAAGGATATGGATATGCCCCTTATAGCATTGGGTCATTTGGTGCCATACTTGGAGGTTACCCTAGATTGGCAAAATACAATAAAAAGTTAGAGACTATTTTTAAAATATTATTTAAAAAATTCAACTCTTCAAAAAAAGAGGAGAGAGCATTTATTCATCAATTTTATGAAAAGTCCATATGGATGGAAGCACAAGAGAGGGAAGTTTATCAATTTTACAAGAAAAAAATCAATCCGAAAAGTGCCATCTATCTTATAGGTTTCTATTCATCTTTAATTTAATTTTTTATGTTGTTTATTATTTATTTTAATTATTTTATATTATTTTTTACAAAAAAATAGTATACTCAATCAAAATTAATTATGAAAGAATTATAAAATGGAAACAATACAAGAACACAAAGATGAGACAACTCTCTCTTACTTTGATAACAACACACCAAACTACACAGCAAAACGATATAGAGATATTCTTCATTTTGTTAATCAAAAAGGAAAAAAAGATGCTTCTTTAATTGATGTTGGGTGTGGAGATGGTACCGTCTTAAAAGCGTTTAAAGATGAAACAGAAATTGTTCAACTCATGGGAATGGACATTGCAGACAACTATTTAAAGTTAGCCCAAGAGAAAGTAGGATGTGAAACCTTTCAAGGTTCAATTCTCGACCTAGATTTAATTCAAAAAATAGATAAGAAATTCGATTATGTTGTGGTTGGAGCAATACTCCACCATCTTATAGGAGATAGTAGAGATGAGTCAAGAAGCTTGGCAAAACAAGCTCTAAAAAATGCTTTTGAACTGCTCTCTCCCAAAGGCTATTTGATTATATCAGAGCCAACCTATTCGCCAAAGGAGTCAATGGATAAAGTTTTTAATATTAAAAACTTTATCACAAAGTTTACCAGTGACAGAGTTAATATACTCGGTTACGACAACAATATAGGTGCACCTGTAGTCTCATATTATGATAAAAATATTATTATAGAGATGATGAAAGATTATACAGAAAAAGAACCTATTTTTGAAAAATATAATCCTCATAACTTATCATTATCGTTAAGAATGGTTGGCGTAAAAGAGACAGGAGCTTTACTTTTAATCTATCAAAAATAGATTTAAAATGAACAATTAAAATATGGAGATAACCCAATGAAAACAAAACAACTTTTAGTATCAGCTATAATCATACTATTTACAACCACTATTCATGCTGTATCAATGCCTATTCTAGGAGATTATGATACTTCCTACTACTCAGAGCAAACTGTTCTAAATAAGAGTGAAACACGCTCTTATATTACCAATTTCTCTTCGGGATTTGTTATTATAGATATTTCAAATCCTACTAATCCTACAAAAGTATCTGAATTTACGAATACCAATGGAGGAAGGGTATATGATATAACACTCAATGAAGATGAAACTATCGCTTATGTAGCACTTGACCAAGATGGTTTACTAATTTTAGACATATCAAATGAACTTGATATTAAAATACTTGGTAGCTATGATACCACAGCAGGAAGAACAAGAGGTGTTACTCTCTCGAATGATGGAACAAAACTATTTTTAGCTGACTATTTTAATGGATTGGTTGTAGTAGATGTCTCTAACCCTACAAACCCTACAAAAATTGGTCACTATTTAACAGATTACCAAAACAATGGTAAAGTATGGGATGTAGTCCTTTCCAATGATGAGACAAAAGCATATTTAGCAAACCACTCTAAAGGTCTATTAATTTTAAATATTAGTAATGTCAATGCTATCACTAAAATCGGAGAGTACAATACAGTAGGAATAACCTTAGATGTAGCATTATCATCAGATGAAAGCAAAGCTTTTGTAACTGATTACAATAATGGATTGGTCGTTATAGATGTATCTACTCCAACTGCTCCTACGAAGATTGGTCATTACCCTTTAGGAGATAGAGCATGGAGATTAAAACTCTCTTCAGATGACAGTAAAATATTTATGGCAGATAGAATAAATGGATTGGTAGCCATAGATGTAACTAGCCCAGCCTCTCCTACTTTTATTTCTAAACAGTCAACAGGTGTTTATACATTTGGAGTAACTCTCTCAAATGACAATACAAAAGCGTACACTTCGGACTACTATAAAGGTCTTATTATTATGGATTTAACAAATTTACCATAAGCAGTATACATTCTCCCCTTCTCCACTTAATAGTGGAGAAGCTCCAATATCTTTGAATCGGTTTTTGTTATATTAAAATAGGGTTTTTGTTCTGCCCCAAAAGAGCGATTTCTATACTCAACTCCTTCAATCATTGAGCCTTCAAAATCAAAAGATAGTGACTTTTCAGAAGCAAACTTCATCGTTTCCCATTTAAGTAATTGCTGACTTCCTAAAAGTTTAATATCTTTATTTGAGCCACCAATTACAGCATAAAGCGTTTTATGGTCATAAAAACAGAGTGATACACTATATATAACATCTTCTTTAACAGCAAATTTCATCATAACAGCGTTATTCTCTTTAGCTTTTAAATATAGCTCTTTAATGAAATCCAAAGACTCCCTTGCCTTTAAATTTTTCTTTTTGAATGTCAATTTTATAATCTCATAAAATGCTTCTATATCCTCTGAATCAATAACCTCAATACCACTTTTTTCAGCCTTACGAATCTCTTTTCGTGTTGAAGAGGTAAAATTTTTAAAGACCTCATCCATATTGGATAAATTTTTAATAACATAGGTATATCCTGTAGATTGTTTATACCCTTTCCAATAAAAAGGCAACCAATTGGTAAGACTATGGTGAAAGCTTTGATTAAATACATCTACTTTCGGTAACTGTTCTATCAGTTCATTCATAATTTTTTTTTCATACTCCAATCGTTTATAAAGTGTTTGATTTTTAGGGTACTGAATATAAGGTCCCATCGTTTGAGTAAGTTTTGGTAAAGTGATGGCACTAAAAAAAGCTTTTTTCTTAATATAAAAAGGCATAGATGCAAGAATTTTATTGTCTATTTCAACAAGTGCGACATCCCAAGTTCCCTCATCAGATACGACATCTAGCCACCAATCTCTACTATAAAGAGGCATAGCCTCATCTTCGTTACAAAATTTTCTATATTTTTCGATATTTGTCATTTTATTTTACCTTTTTTGATGATATTTTTTTCATAATATATAATGATACAAGTTGCATTATTGATATATAGATAGAGAGTGCTATTAATAAATTTTCAAATTCAACACTCATTAAGTGAGAGAGAACAACAATTGTCACGCTCCCAACTAGCAGTACAACTTGCCAAACCACTTCTATTTTTAACTGTTCAAACATATCATAAGTTGAACTCAAAGAGGAGACAATAAAGCTAATAAAGAACATTGGCACAACAATTTGTGCATAATGACCAGTAACCCTCCACTCTTCTCCAAAAACAAAAGCAAACAGCTCTTCAACAATAAAGAATAGAACCAAAAATGAGGGAAAACCTATAACTAGTAATTTTTGAAACGTTGCATTGAAGAGTCTCTCTGCTTTTCCTGTTCTTTTTTTCTCTTTTGTTCCCTCTTCATAATAGACTTGTCCTATAGATTTTCCTATTAAAGAGGAAGGAATCCCTAAAACTCTTTGAACAAGAGAATAGAATCCTAATGTAGCTACAGAGTAAAAGATAGAGATAAGAATATTAGAGAGATGCCCAGATAAAACACTTGCAAATGCTGAAGGGAGTGAAAACTTTGGAAAGTCTTTATACTTTTTAGCCAATGCTATTATTTTTACTTTTTTAATTGATTTCATTAACTTTTTATCGTTAATAATATTCTTCATCAACTTCATATTTGCAAAAAGTTGGGAAACTATTTGTCCACTAATTAGACCTGTTGCACCACTCTTTATAAGCCCTATAGATATTTGAATAACTGCTAAAACAATAGATTTTACAACCATTGCGTCGGCTATATCTTTATAGTTTTTCTGTCTATTATTAAAAGAGTTTAAAATATTAAACAGACCTGTAAAAAAAAGTGCAATTGGTATAAAATATAACCAAATAGCAATAGCATCACTTCCTAACAACCTAGTTAAATCATCATTAAATAGTACAATAACAATAAGAAGAAAAAGTGAAAGAAAAGTATTAATTATAATGGCTAAAGCAAAAATATTAATAGCATCACTATCTTTTTTAGGAAGCATCACAGCATTCTCATATCGAGCATTTGCCAAAACGGAGAGTATTGATAGTAGTGCAAAAAAGAGTGCAAACAGTCCAAACTCTTCAGGAGAGTATATTCTCGTTAAAATAGGACTAATTGCAATAGGAAT
>CAYPCV010000095.1:0-4300 GCA_964409295.1 uncultured Sulfurovum sp. | reverse complement strand
TGATATAGTCACTAACTACCTCATAAACAGCAGGTGTCTCTTTGTCCATATTCTCTCCCACACTCTGAAGGTTTCCACCCCAAGATGAGACACGATAGGTTTTCTTTTCATCAAGTGGCTTTCCAGCAATCAAAAAGTCAGAGATACGTTTTCCTGATGGAGCATCAATTTTAATACTGTAACTCGCACCCGTTAAACGACTCATATCTCCACCCTGTTGAAGTAGAGGATTGGCATTAAATACATTGTCTGCAATATCCTCCATCAACTTGGCAATAACCGAACCTTTTAAATCAAAAGTGTAAACCTCTGGATAAGTAATTGCTGTCATCTCATAGACATTATCTTTTGTAATTGGGTCATTTGGTAAAACGGTTGTTCCCCATCTATACCCAGGTGTAAAGACAATATCACTCTTGACTTTATCTTGAATCGCTTGACCAATTAGTGAATCAAAAGTAGAGTAGAAAGTATCTCGTTTATAAAGAATCCCTTTGGTTGTTCCCAATACTTCATTTAACTCTTTGTCAAATGGCTTGTAAGCTTTGGCAATCAACTCATCTCCAGCTTTATCAGCAGGAATCAGATTTGAGGCTACAGGAATCAGTTTAAAGTTATACCCTGCAACTTTTTTATCGTTAATATCCAAATCCAAACGACCCACATATTTTCCATGACTTCCCGAGATTAAAATAACGGTATCATTTACAACAATTGGTTCTGGGCTAGGGTCATGTGTGTGTCCACTTAAAATAAAGTCAACACCTATAACTTTTTTTGCCAACTCTTGGTCTACTGAGAAACCATCATGACTTAGAACCACAACACAGTCTACTTTTTTCTCTTTACGAAGCTCATTAACATACTCTTGTAACGACTCATGACGCAGAGCAAAACTCCAACCCTCTGTAAATTTCTTAGGATTTGCTGTTGACGTAAAGGGGAACGATTGCCCAATAATTCCTATCTTTGCTCCACCAATCTCTTTGATAGTATATGGAGGGAAAATAAGCTCTTCAAACTCATCCGAGAACGGGTCATTATCAATAACATTCTGAGATATAAACTCTCCATCAAGCTTTTTAATAAGCTCCATAACACGCTCTTTACCATAGGTAAACTCCCAATGCCCCACCATTACATCAACACCCAAATAGTTTTGAGCATCAACAATCGCTTCTCCATCGGTCTTTAATGCAACAGCTGTTCCTTGCCAAGTATCTCCACTGTCCAAAAGAAGTACGTTCTCTTTACCTCGCTCTTTTTTCACGTGGTCAATAATTGGTTTCATGTGTGAGATTCCACCCATTTTTCCAAATTTTTCAGCCAAACTTGCAAAGTTATTATGCGTATCAAAATATTGGTCTAATGAACCTGCTTCAATTCCATAATGTTTCTCAAAGCTATCTCCACAGATAAAGCCAGGTGTTCCCACCAAGTTTTTTGCAGATATTAGCGTAGAGGGTTCACGCCAATAGAGTGGCTTGATATGTGCATGTAAATCACAAATATGAAGAATTGTCGCTTTACCTTTTGGCTCAAATTTCATTACATCTGAAAATGTAAGCTCTTTAAGTTTTGCCTTTACCTCTTTGCTGTCTCCTGCAAAGAGTGTACTACTGCTTAAGCCCAAAAGACCTAATGCTCCTGCCATATTTAAAAAGTCTCTTCTGCTAATATCCATAAAAACTCCTTATCGTTTTAAGCCAGGAATGGCAATGGCTTGTTTCTCTTTTTGAGCTAAAGTAGAAATATAAACTTCAAGACCAACCATCTCTTTTGAACCAATTGGAATCACTTTGAGTAGAGCATTTTTCATACACCCTTGGAATCTTCTTTGCAGTGTTCGTAGGCTAGATTTTGTCATTCTGTACGCTGGCCATGTTGCACCTGCTCCTGCTTTTCCCAAATCAGGAAGAGGTTGAGTTCTTAGAACCTGCCCTACAATATCAGCCGAGTGACAACTTAGACAAGATAAACCACGTCCACCTCTAGGTGTTTCAAAGGTCACTTTTCCTAAATCATAAGAGGCTTTAATATGTTTATCTGCATTAATATCAATGGTAAACTGCTCATCATTTGCCAACGATTTTACATACGCCAACATAGAGAACATCTTTCCACTCTTAAGTTTTGTCTTCTTTTTCCCCTGCTCTACCTGCATCGCTTGTAAAACTTGGTCTACACCAACAACATTTCCCATCTTTTTAATATATCGTGGAAAACCTGCAATATATTTAGGCAACTCTTTTTCAGTTACACCCAAAAACTTTGCAAGTGCCTCTTCTCCACCAAGTGCCTCTTCTAAAATCTCTCCACCCTCTTCAACATAAATATCAGCAGGGTTGTTCTCTAACATCTCTGTGTACATCGCTCTATCAGCATCACTCATTGCAAACTGCTCTCCAGCAGTGGCAACTGTTACCATTAGGGCTAGAGGTAATAATAGTTTTTTCATACCCTATCCTTTTGGTTTAAGTTTTTTACTTTTAGAGTTTTTCTCTCCTTGGTTGTCGGTATAATCAACCGTGATTTTACCTTTTCCTGTAACTTTATACTTTACAGAAAAATAAGGGTTTGTCGATACCGATTCCCATACTTTCATGGTTGTAAAAGGTTTACCATCAAACGAGAAAGTAATGCTATCAATATAGTGTGCAGGTTTAATCTTTCCTGTCTTTTTATCTTTTTGCATTCCTGTATCCATTGGATGGATTACAATAAAGTCAACCTTTACAATATCGCCAACTTTATATTTTTTTGGTTTAATCTTTACCATTGATTTTCTTTTTTCTGCCATTTTATATCCCTTAATTACTTTTTAATATCAACGTATGCCTAAAGGCAAACTCTCTTGGTTATTTTTGGAATCGGAGGCTTTAGCCCCAAATAGATTTGGCTAGAATCAACCACAACCACCAATGGTTACTTTAACACTCTTAGCAGTCTGAATAAATGTTCCATCACTAAGCTCTACGAGTGCCACAACATCTTGTGTTTTACTCAACTTAACTCGTGTTGCAAAGTACCCTTCTGCATTAGCAGGTGTCAACATAATATCGGCACATCGTGAATTACCATTTCCTTTGTTTAAAACATGAATCGCTTTAACATAGTTTCCCTCTTCCATAGGATGGTCAACATTTACTTTTACAGGAACAACAGCACCATTCTCTGCAATTTCAGGAACACTAAGCTTGATTTTATCACTCTCTTTAGCCCCTTTATCCGAGGTAATTGCCTTAACAGCCTCATCAAATGACATATCATTTGGCCCTTTTTTAGGGGCTTTCTTTGCCTCTTCTGCAAATGCTCCCATTGGTGTAGCAACCACAGCTACTGCTGACGCAGTGAACATACTTTGAATAAATTTTCTTCTTTCCATACTTCTCTCCTTATTTTTTGGCAGGTTTAGCAGACATAACATAAGCCGTTAAGTCACAAATCTCTGATTCATTAAACAGTTTTGTTGTCAAATTTACTGTCATGTGTGTTTTAGGGTTGTCAATTCGTGGGTCTGCTATTTTTTGATATACAAATTGAGCATCTCTGGTTTTAGTATCAAGAAAAATTGATTTGTAGTTTGTCAAATCAGGACCAATATTTCCACCACCAACAGCACCTTCGATATTGTGACAAGCAACACAATTACCAAACTGTTTAGGCACTTTTTTAATCTTGCCATCTTTGCCTTTTTTCTCATTAAACTTTACAAGCCCTTTAGGTGGTCTCTTTTTGGCTTTTTTCCCGTTAAGGTTATGAAAAATATATGCTCCCCGTGCAATAGTATCTAAATCATCCAATTTACAACTTTTGGGCATTGTAAATTTTTTGGCTGGTTTAAGTAAATCTTTTTCAATAAGTTTACTTGCATCTGGCATATCATACGCTTTAGTTAAATCCAAAGCAGATACAGCAATAGAGGAAGAAAATAAAATTACAGAGAGTAAAGTAATCTGTTTCACACGTTTCTTCATTAAAACTCCTTTTAATTTAGTATTTCAAGGAGTATAGCAAAGAAGTGTAAAAAAAGTGTAAAAAGTTATTTTATAAAATAATTTTTAGTTATCTAGTTTTATAAAAGTGTATATAAAGGTACTTCCCTCTTTTAATTTAGACTTAATATTTAAATTAATATCCTCTTCATCAATAATATCTTTAACAATATTCAATCCAATACCAAATCCACCTTTGGTCTCATCTTCACGGTAATATCGAGAAAAAATCTTTTTTACATTCTCTATCCCTACACCATAATCCTTGACAGAAAAGATAATACGTCGATTCTCCTCTTTGAGTA
>CAYPCV010000094.1:0-16434 GCA_964409295.1 uncultured Sulfurovum sp. | reverse complement strand
AAAATTTGGGAAGCTGTGGCAGAGAGTCCCATAATCAAAACATACAACCAAATAATCCCTTGGGGCATTACAAACTCTGCAAACATAAAATCCAAACTTTCAGGTGCATCTACATAAGGTGTTCCCAACATCAATAAAATAGGAGCAATCGTTCCTACCCCCATAAAACTCATAACAATGGCTCTAGTATCGTAATATTGACGCAGTTCTCGTATAGAGGTATACGCCAAAGCAGCACCCAAACCTGAGAAAATACCCAAAATTGTATATTTATTAAAGGTAAAGCTCCCCTCCTCTGGCATAGAGATAAAAGCAATACCTATAAATCCAACTACAATGGCTAAAATTGCCCAAGGAGTTAATTTCTCTTTTAGAAAAAGATAGGCAAAAAGAGCCACAAAAAGAGGAGAAGTTTTATTATATGTTACAGCTTCTCCTAGAGGAATATAGGCAATAATATAAAAGTAAGCAAGTAGAGCTATAAATCCCATTGTTCCACGAAAAAGTAAAAGAAAGGGTCTTCCTCCTACCTGTTTGAGTGGCGATTTATAAATCGCAAAACCAACCAATGCCACACCAAAGACATTTCTAAAAAAGGTTACCTCAACAGGAGGCAAAACTTGACTAACTACTTTTGCAAACCCACCCATCACGGCAAAAGAGAGCGAAGCTAACAGCATAAATAGAATTCCTCTATCTATGCTCAATATGTATTTTTTCAAAGAATAAGCTCCTTAATTTTTTGGAATATTAACATAAGACGACAAGAGTCAACGTATAAATAAGAATATTTCCGTTAAAATAAGCAAAAAATTTTATAAAAAGAACATCAATGTCAAAAAAAATTTCCCTACTTCTCCTGCTATTCTCTTTTATCTTCTTACAATCTTTAAGTGCTAAAGAGTATACATGGGATAGAAAATTAACCTTTTTAGGTTTATTAAAACGTTATCATATTCCTCAAAAAACCTATTACAATATGGATCAAGAAGACAAAGAGTTAATTCAAGAGATTCGAGCAGGTCAACACTATACCGTTATCAAGAAAAAAGGTAAAGTAATTCGTATCAACATTCCTATCTCTGATGAATTAATGCTAGAGATAAAAAAACAGAAGAAAGGCTACTCAGCCAAGTATCTCCCACTTCCCTATGATGTTGTTGAAAAAACTATCTCTATACGTATTAAACAAGGGTTACATAAAGATTTACATAGGGCAACTAACTCATGGTATTATGGAAAAGAGATTGAAGAGGTCTACTCCAAGGCTCTTCCTCTAAAAAAAATGAAAAAGGGAGATAAGATTATTATGTTCTATACTCAAAAGTATAGAAATGGAAAAGTATTCTCTAGCCCAAAAATTCAAGCATGTATGATTGAAATTAACAAAAAACCTTATTATGGATTTTTATTAAATGATGAAAAATATTATGATTCTCTAGGAAAAAAGTATAAGAGAACCTATCATTCAAAATTTATTCGTCCATTAAAATACTATAAACGAGTATCTAGTGGATTTACTTATCGACGTTACCACCCTATTCTAAGACGATACAGAGCCCACTTGGGTATTGATTATGCAGCACGAACAGGTCGTCCTGTTCGAGCCTCTGCAAAAGGAAAAATTGTCTACAGAGGATGGAAAGGTGGTTATGGAAGAACTATTGAAATTCAACATGCAAATGGAGTAAAAACACTCTATGCTCATATGCGAGCATTTGCCAAAGGTATAAAAAGAGGGAAATATGTCGCTCAAGGTAGAGTTATTGGTTATGTTGGAACATCTGGTCGAAGCACAGGGCCACATTTACATTTTGGACTCTACAAACATGGAAGAGCAAAAAACCCTGCTCCTTATATTCGTAAAAAAACAGCAAAAGTTATAAAAGTTAAAGGCAAAGAGTATAAAAAGTTACGAAAGCTTGTTCGTAAATTTAGACCTCAATTCAAAGAAGCCAAAAAGAAGATTATTGTAAAAGAGAGAAGTGAAGATTGCTTAAACTGTGTAAAAAAGCTTAAACCAAGAGTATAAATAAAAGGTGTCTTTACACCTTTTATAATCGAATTGCTCGAATATCCCCAAAGAAAATCAAATCTTTTAAAACAGCTTTTTCAGTAATCCCATCGTTACCAATACGCAATAATAGTTCTCCTTTGTCACTTGAAAAAATATCTTGATAGATAATCGCTCTAGCATACCAACTAGATTCATCATCTCCTACAGCATCTTTATATTCGGGTAACTCATTTTTATTTGGAATCACAACATCCACTCTCCCCCCTTGTCGTTCTGCACCAACAGCTTTAAATGTGTAGGAATTAGGCTTTTTTTTATCTGAAATTTTCTTATCTAAATTAAAATAGAGTGTTAATAAATCATCTTTAGAGTAATAATCCATGGTCGTATTGGTATCTTTTGTTAATTTTCCATTTTTCCAACGCTTGTACTCTTTGGTAACCGTTTTTGTTTCATGATTAATTCTATAAACTTTATTGGTTTGCTTTGAACCATGAGACTTAATTACTTGATACAAATCCGTAATCATCATCCCATCTTCTATATGCCCTTTAGAGATATGTTGCTCTTTTCTGTTGCTAGAGAGTGCTTTTGATAAACCTGTAGCTTTAAGCTCTACATCAATGACATAATTATGTTCATCTTTTGTCAAAAGAGCATTGGCAATCCCAATTTCACCAAAAATCCCAAACTCTACTTTATAATCTGCTTTGATTACTTCAGCACTTAAAAACGAAGTAAAAAGAAAAATTAAAACTATTAATACTTTTTTCATAATCATCCTTTATGATATTTCTAAATGAATTTAATCATCTTTATGTGTACGAACTGTGTTAACATGATAAAACATTATCTTTGTTTTGCTAAAATACCAATTAATAAATCCAACTATACAAAGAAGTTAACCATGAATGAAAATAATAGTTCTCAAACCTCAGAAATTATTGAACAATCTCAAGAGATTATTGAAACACTGGACATTAATTTTTTTCCACAAGTACAACAACTATTAAACCACCTTTATAGTAGCTCTTCTGGAGATTTTTTTCGTGAACAGTTCTTTAATATTCCCCTTGGAAATATTATGGGTGCTATTTTCTCTTTTTTCTTCTTTCTTGTTTTACGCAAACTTTTTGCTAATTTAGTGATTAATGTACTGCATCCCTTTACAAAAACAACAAAAAATAATTACGATGAGCGAATACTTCTAGGACTCAAAGGACCGTTAACCTTTCTATTTATTATTATTGGGATACGGCTCTTTTTTGCTCTATTATTTTTAGAGACAGAGTTTATTAACATGATTATTAATTCCATGATAGCTTATAATGTTTTTTGGGCTATTTATGAGATGTCCTATGCATTACGAGGTTTGGTCTATCGGTTTACCTCACGATTTAATCCTGAACTATCTCATGAGATGGGAAATTTTATCTTGGCATTTATCCGTGGAATAATTATTGCTGTGGGACTGGGTGTGGTATTACAAGTTTGGGGTATTAATGTAGCAGGCTTGGTAGCAGGACTAGGAATTGGTGGTTTGGCATTTGCCCTAGCTGCGAAAGATACAGCAGCAAACCTTTTTGGTTCTATTGCTCTACTTTTAGATAAATCTATTCGTATTGGAGAGTGGATTAAAATAGGTGGGGTCGAAGGCGTAGTTGAAGATATTGGTATGCGTACCACCAAAATTCGTTCCTTTCAGAAATCACTCATTACTCTACCAAACCAAATGATTGCAAACAGCCCAATAGAGAACTTTTCACGACGAGGAATTCGGCGTATCAAAATGACTATTGGATTAACCTACGATACAAGCAGTGAGCAGATAGAAAATGTTATTAGAGACATAAAAAGCATGTTAGAAACTCATGAAGGAATTGCACAAAAAGAGACTATGCTTGTAAGTTTTACAACTTTTGATGACAGCTCCTTGGGGATTCTAATCTATACATTTAGCAACACCTCTAACTGGGCAAAATATTTGGCAGTAAAAGAGGATGTTAATCTAAAAATCATGAAAATAGTCGAAGAGAACAATACAGCCTTTGCCTTCCCTTCTCAATCTCTCTATCTTGAAAGTATGCCTCAATCAGATTAATATAAAATCTGCTATAATTTCAATAATTTTTAACTGTAAGGTGCAGTCGATGACTGTACCATCCTAATCAAATCCAAATTTTTACAAGAAACTAGAAAGATATTTTATGACAAAACTAAAAAAAGTTGCCATACTTGGGCGACCAAACGTAGGAAAAAGTTCCCTATTTAACCGACTGCTAAGAGAACGAGATGCCATTACCTCGGATATGATTGGAACGACCCGCGATATAAAAAAACGAGAAGTTACCATTTCTGGAAATCGAGATTTTGAAGTAATTGATACAGGTGGGATTGATGACTCTACTGAAATGTTTGCTACTGTAAAAAAACTCTCTTTACGTACAGCAGATGAAGCTGATATTATTATCTATATTGTTGATGGAAAAAACATTCCACATGAAGAGGACAGAGAGCTTTTTTATGGTCTTCAGCAATTAAATAAACCCATTGCATTAGTTGTTAATAAAATTGACAACGATAAAGATGAAGCTCTACGTTATTGGGATTTTTTAGAGTTTGGGGCAGACAGAACCTTTCCTATGTCCGTTTCTCATAACCGTTATATGAACGATTTTTATGCATGGTTAGAAGAGTATATTCCTGAACGCAAAGAGGAAGAGGGGCTACAACTTACAGAAGATAGCGAACTTAGCTTTGAAGAGATTGTAGAGATGGTACATGTTGATGATGAAGAAGAGGAAGATAAAGAGCTAAAAGTCGCTATTATTGGGCGTGTCAATACAGGAAAAAGTTCTCTACTTAATGCATTATTAAATGAAGAGCGTGCTGTTGTCTCTCCTGTAGCAGGAACAACCATTGACCCTATTGACGAAAAGCTTGAGTACAAAGAGCATAAAATAACCTTTGTAGATACAGCAGGGATACGAAGACGTGGAAAAATTTTGGGAATAGAGAAATTTGCCTTTGAACGTACCGAGAGCATGCTTGAAAAAGCAGATATTGCCCTACTTGTTATTGATGCAACCGTTGGAGTATTAGAATTGGATGAACGCATTGCCAACTTAATCGAAAAACATAAACTCGGCTGTATGATTATTCTAAACAAATGGGATATTCATGGAGATAGTGAAGAGACCTATACCAAGGCTGTTGAGAATATTCGTGATGAGTTAAAGTTCTTAAACTATGCACCACTCATTACAATTTCAGCAAAAACAGGATTACGCGTTCATAAAATATTAGATGATATTATTGATATCTATGAACGTTACAAACAACGTGTCCCAACAGCAAAACTGAATGAAGTATTAAAATATGCCATCGGTAGACACCATCCACCTAGTCATAATGGAGCATCTGTCAACATTAAATTTGCAACACAATACGAGATAAAACCTCCTAAAATTGCAATTATTGTTAACCGACCACATGATTTACATTTCTCTTACCAAAGATACTTAATGAATATCTTTAGAGAAAAATTTGATTTAGTAGGGGTACCTATTGATTTAAGCCTTAGAAAACGAGGTCAAAGAGTAGATGACGACTAAGTCATTCTCTTTTGATGATGCTCTAAGTCTGCATAAGGTTTTGCTTGTGAAAAGTAAAAACCTTGCCCATACTCAACCCCAAAACTGCTTAAAACCTCTATCACTTCTTTGTTATCAATAAATTCAGCAATCACATCAATATTATTCTCTTTAGAAAAAAGAGTAAAGGTCTTAACAATACTATAAGCACGTTTATCATGAAGAATCTCTTTGATAATACTACCATCTATTTTTAAATAATCAATAGAGAGGTTTAAAAGATGATTTAAGTTCGAATAACCCGAACCAAAATCATCAATACAGATTTTAAAACCAAGTAATTTAAGCCTCTGGATAGAGCTTTCTACTCGGATATAATCAATACTTTTTGTCTCTAAGATTTCAATATAAATACGCGATGATAAATCCGAATTTTGAGACAATAAAAAGAGAATTGAGTCATTGATTAAATCATCAGCTGATAGGTTAATAGAGACCCTCATTTGAGTATCCATTCGTAAAATTTTTATATTATATTCAATAATTTTTTTTGTCAAAAAGGTATAAAGATAAGAGTCCTCTAATGCAGGTAAAATTTTATCTGGAAAAATAACCTTATCGCCATCTTCAATTCGTAGAAGAGCTTCATAATGGTGCAAACTTGAATCTTTAAGTCGTTTAATTGGTTGGTAATAACATACCAATTTATCTGACTCAATCATCTCTTTTAACTGTTCTCTATAGATACGCTCAGGTTGAGCCAAATCAAAATAACTTACACTGTTTCGCCCATTATGTTTGGATTTATATAAAGCTGTATCAGCCTTATGAATCGCGTCTTGTAACGATTTTTCCAATTCAGTTTGAAGCAAAGAACCAATAGAGATAGTAACAGAAAATCTATAATTTTTAATACGAAAATTTGTAGATTCAATCAATGCACGCAAATTCTCTAAAAGGTTCTTAAATACATGCTCTTCCATACCTTTTTTAGGAATAAGCAAAAGAAACTCTTCTCCACCGTATTGAATAAATATATCTTCCTCTCGAAGTAATACCGTCATACGACGAATAATCGAGATTAAAATTTTATCTCCATTTTTTTGACCATAAAGATTATTAATACGTTTAAAGAAATCCACATCAACCAAAGCAACATAATAGGCTTTAAAATCTATTTTCTCATAATTATCAGTTAAGTAGACTCTATTCAGAGTATTTGTTAAAGGGTTACAATACATTGCATACTTAATGTACTGAGT
Source organism: uncultured Sulfurovum sp. (assembly GCA_964409295.1). Lineage (GTDB taxonomy): Bacteria > Campylobacterota > Campylobacteria > Campylobacterales > Sulfurovaceae > UBA1140. The sequence continues at coordinate 9,562 of CAYPCV010000094.1, read as the reverse complement.
GCGAATCATGTAGGAAATTAATAATAAAAGAATAAAAAGACTAAATAAAATAGCATAAAGTAAGCTTCTTACACTCACATTCAAAAGAGAGGAAAGAGTCGCAAGACTTCCTTCTTTATAATCCAAAACTAAAAAGCCAATGGTATTATTGTGTTGAACAATCGGCTTAATTAAAGTAAAACCTAACTCATCAATTGTTGGTTGGATAAAAGTTTTCGTCTCTCTCTTTTTCTGAGCTTCTGTAAAAATCTTCTCTTGAACAGGTTCAAAACGTTCTCCAAGTTCTCCTCTCTCTTCTCTCGAAGCATCCAAAAGATAAAAGAGTCTGTTCTTCTCCAAATATAAGACATACACAGAATGAATATCATCATTAAGTAAATCAGAAATCTTATACTCATTTTCATTGCGTACTGTAATATTTTTATAATTATCATAAACAAAGTCTGAATACTTTTCAAGCATACGGTTCAAAATATTATTAGAAGCATTCTCAACAGAAGAAATCGTTTGACTTAAAAGTAAGTTCTTAAGACGATCTTCATAATCACCTATATTCTTATAGAAATACCCTCCTAAAACTATAAGGAGAAGGTAGGCTCCAATTATGTAATAATAAATCTTGTTATTACGAAAAAAAATAAATTTATTATACATGATAATTTTCCTAAGCTTAAATTATAAATATCGTTATCATAACATAAAAATGTGCTTAATTGTGAACATTAAAGAAGAGATACTACATCCTCTTTTCCCCCTTCAAATAGTCATTTTTTAACCAAACAAATGGATTGTAATTTACACTCTTGAATTAAATATTTTTTAGCCATTTTTGTTAGGTCAAAACCATTATCGTTTAGGCGTTCCTTAACAAAAACAATCTGTGTCCTACCTTTTTTCATATAGATAGCTCCAATACTATTTTTATATTTTTTTAATGCTTTATAAGAGTCAACAACAAAAGCTTTATTTATCTTTTTTCGTTTTGGAAAAAGTACAATATCAGCAGAACTTTGTGACGTAAGTTTCAACTCATCATTTAAGTTTAAACTCATGTTATTGTTATAAAATTTTAAGGGTACAGAGGAAACTGTTGATGATTTTATACTTGATAGGGCAGAATTTACTTTAGGAATATCCAATCCAGCAAATGCAAATAGGGGGAATATGATTAAAATATTTATAAATTTTTTCATAATATAATCCTTTTCTTTCAGCTATATAATACAATAGAATATTAAAAAACAATATAAATTATTTTATCTAATATTTTATATAAAGAAAAATAAAATCATTTATACTTTTAGTTATGGTCTCTTTTCTGCTATACTTCTAGTACAATTTAACCAAGGATTTACATGCGTGTATTAACAGGAATCCAAGCCTCTGGAAAACTTCATATTGGTAACTATTTTGGTGCAATGAAACCAATGATAGAACTCCAAGAGAAAGAAGAACTTTTTACGTTTATTGCAAACTACCATTCACTAACCACATCTAAAGATGCAAAGCTTTTAAAACAACTAACTTTTGACGCAGCGGTTGACTACTTATCGTTGGGTATTAACCCCGAAAAGAGTACTTTTTGGGTGCAAAGTGATGTACCACAAGTTTTAGAACTTTATTGGATTCTCTCCAAGTTTACCCCAATGGGTTTACTCGAAAGAGCACACTCCTACAAAGACAAAGTAGCAAAGGGAATTCCTGCAAACCATGCTCTTTTTTCCTATCCCGTCTTAATGGCTGCTGATATTTTACTATTAGATACTGAGAAAGTACCTGTTGGAAAAGACCAAATACAACACGTAGAGATGACGCGTGATATTGCTACAAAATGTAACAATGAGTATGGAGAAATTTTTACCCTACCAGAACATGTAGTCAATGAAAATGTAGCAACTATTCCAGGAATAGATGGTCAAAAAATGTCTAAAAGTTACGATAATGCTATTGATATTTTTATGGAAACAGAGAAAAAATTACAAAAACGTTGTAATAAGATTATTAGTTCATCTACCCCTTTGGGCGAACCTCTTGAACATGAAGGGTGTAATATTTATAACATAGCATCACTCTTTTTGGATGATAATCGTAAAGCAGAACTTCAAGCTCGTTACAAAACAGGCGAAGAGGGGTATGGTCACTTTAAGAAATATCTCAAAGAGCTTATTTGGGAAGAGTTTAAAGAGGCTAGAGAAAAACGAGAAATGTATATATCTAATCCTGATTTAGTGAATGATATTCTAAGTGATGGAGCTAAAAAAATGCAAACAATAGCCAATAAAAAAATGGCTATCATTCGTGAAGCAGTAGGACTGCTTTAAATAGTAAGTATCTCAGGTGTAGTGTAATTGCTTCCTGAGATAATTTCAGAGTTCTCCTCATCCAGAACTTTTTCTTCAAAATATTTAGCTGATTCACGACTAAAACTCTCTGCTGTAAATATTTTCTCAATTCTAAGATGCCACTCTCCATTATCTCCTTCTTTTAGGTAAATTTCACTTCCTATTGGACTCGCTTCCAATAAATTTTGAATATCAGCAGTATAAACACCATAAACATTCTCTTCTGTCAGCATAGGTACATTTTCTTCTATTGCAGACTCAAATATATTAATGTATAGAAAAGAGTGCTTTACCTAACCAATATTCAGCCATTTTTCGGAGTCCTGCAACATTATCTGAAGCAAAAATTTTTAATTCGGCTTGCTCTTTTTTCACTGAAAGTTGATAACGAGCTTCTAAATACTCAACAATTGCCTCACCCGAGTGAATCAGCAGTGGTTTTTTATCAAAATAGTTCTGAAGAGATTCTCCAATAAGTGGGAAATGCGTACATCCTAAAATAATAGCTTTAGGTGTTTCAATATTAGAAAAGTAGTGTTTCATCGTTGCTTCAAGTACCTCTCCATCAAACATTCCCTCCTCTACCAAAGGCACAAAAAGTCCTGTCTGTAACGCTATAATATTGGAATAATTTAAGTTTTCAAAGGAGTTTTGATAACGTTTTGAAGCAATGGTTGCACGCGTAGCAATAATTAAAACTGTATCATCTTTTTTTATAGTAGAGTTCTCTAAAGCCATTACCCCTGCTTCAATTACACCCACAACAGGATAATTACTCTGTGCATTCATTTCGGGTAAAGCATATGCAGAGACGGTATTACACGCTGTAATAAGTAAATCAATATCAAAATTATTAAAAAATTCTAAAGCTTCAAGGGAATATCTAATAATAGTATTTTTATCTTTTGGACCATAGGGAACACGAGCCGTGTCCCCATAATATATTACTTCATCAAAAAGATTGGAAGCAAGCAGTGATTTAACGACAGAAAGCCCACCTGCTCCTGAGTCAAAAACACCTATTTTCATACTTTATGCAGTCTAACCATTCATAATGGCTAAAAACTCTTCATTAGTTTTTGTTTTAGTCATTTTTGAGAATAAGAACTTAAGACCTTCAACATCTTCCATTCCCTGCATTGCATTTCTAATAGCCCACACTTTTTGCATTACATCAGGATTAACCATAAGCTCTTCTTTTCGTGTTCCAGATTTAGTAACATCAATAGCAGGGTAAATTCTTCGTTCAGAGACATAACGGTTTAAGACCACTTCAGAGTTACCTGTACCTTTAAACTCTTCAAAAATTACCTCATCCATTCTACTTCCTGTCTCAATCAGAGCTGTAGCAATAATGGTCAAAGAGCCACCCTCTTCAATATTTCGAGCAGCACCAAAGAAACGTTTTGGTTTATGAAGTGCATTTGCATCAACTCCACCAGAAAGTACTTTTCCAGAACTTGGTGTTACTGTATTATACGCACGAGCAAGTCGAGTAATAGAGTCTAAAAGAATAACAACATCTTTTCCACTCTCTACCCGTCTTTTTGCTTTTTCAATAACCATCTCTGCTGTTCGTACATGATTTTGAGCAGGTAAATCAAAGGTAGAAGAGTAGACTTCGCCTTTTACTGAACGTTGCATATCGGTAACCTCTTCTGGTCGTTCATCAACCAAAAGTACCATTAGTGAAACATCAGGAGTATTATGAGAGATACCGTGAGCCAACTCTTTAAGTAGTTCAGTCTTACCTGTTCGTGGAGGAGCAACAACCAAAGCTCGTTGTCCCTTTCCAATAGGAGTAAATAAATCAAGTACACGACCTGTAAGTTTCATTGGATTATATTCAAGTTTAAGTTGTTCTGTAGCATAAAGAGGGGTTAAGTTATCAAAGAGAGGTCTCTTTTTTGACTCTTCAGGAGGTAAATAGTTAATCGCTTCTATCTTTAATAGAGCGTAATATTTCTCTTGGTCTTTTGGTTGTCGAACCTGTCCCGTTACAATGTCCCCATTTCTAAGAGCAAAACGTTTAATTTGTGTTCCACTTACATAGGTATCATTTTGTGAATTGGCAAAGTTTCCATCTTCTGACCGCAAGAAACCATAACCGTCATTCATCACTTCTAAAATTCCTGTAAATAGAATAAATCCACCCTGTTTTACTTGTGATTTTAGAATTTCAAAAATAAGATCTTTTCGTTTAAACTCATTAGGATTTTCAACTTTTACTTTATCGGCTATTGTTACAAGCTCTTCTAATGGTTTCGATTGTAACTCTTCAACCTTGTATCCCTCGACAGGAACATGTGTTCTGCTGTGATTTTTCTTATTCTGTTTTTTCTGATGTTGTTGTTCGCTCATAGGTCCTCTTGAAAGCTATATGGAGATTTGTAGTGCGTTATTATAATCAACTTTTTGTTAATTTTGCTTGGAATTCCTCTTCATCAAGCAAATATCGCCATAAATAGCAAAGGAACATACATAAATACGCCTAAAACTCCCATCCATGGAGCCATTTTTAAACTTAACATTCCTTCTAACTCTTTGTCCATCTCTTTTTGAAAGTAACGTTGTTTTATCAGTTCTATTTTAAAAAATATATCAAATGTTTTAATTAGTAAAATCACAATAATATAAAAATTAACAAGATTTAGATAGAGACTCACAAACAGTGTAAAATAAAATGTTGGATGAACCATAAAAAAGAGAAAAATACTTTTATCATAATAGACGTAGAGTTTTTCAATCATCGCTCCTAAGGTTTTGGCTCTTTGTAAAGAGGCTTCCATTAGTTCCAGAACAATCATAATAATAATAAGTTGAGTAAGAATTTCCATGAGAGTGATAGTAGCAAGTTTTCGCTAATAAATAGTGGTATAATTCCATAAAAAGAAAAATCACATAAAAAAAGCGAACAATAGATGCACAAACTTTATATTACCGATTTAGACCATACTTTTTTACACAGTTCCCAACGGGTTAGCGACTTCTCTAAAAAGATATGGAATGAGAAGGCTGACCATGCTTTACTTTCTGTAGCAACGGCAAGAAGCTTCTCTAAAACGCATGAATTTTTACAAGGTCTTCCCTTAAAAGCACCTCTTATCTTACTTGATGGTGCAATGGTTGCTACCACTGAGAAAAAACTCATTGATGTGCAAACCCTCTCTGCTGAACTCTCTTCTGCTATTATTCAAGAGAGTCATGCTTTTGAGATACAACCTTTTGTAATCTCTTTAAATAGTCATCAATCTTTAGAGGAGACCTTTGCGATTCCTCCTCTGCTTAATGATTTTCAATCCTTTCTGATAGGGAACAACTATGCAACAGACAAACGATTAGCCTTTAGAAAAAAAATTGAGGGGGTAGAAGATACGCTTAAAATTGTCTATATGGGCAATGAAAATCTCTTACGTCCATTGAGTGAACATTTAAAAAAGGTTTTTGGAAATAGAATAGAGGTTAAATTGGCTCCTGAAAACTACATGAAGTGTTATTTTCTAACTATTCTCCACCCTTTAGGAGATAAAGCTCATGCACTCAATATTGTTCATGAGTACTTAGACTATTCAGCAGAAGAGACAACTGTTTTTGGAGATAGTCTTAATGATATAGGTATGTTTAAACTTGCAGGTACAGCTGTGGCTGTAAGTAATGCCTTAACAGAAGTCAAAGAGTTAGCAGACATTGTATTAACCAAAAATAATGACGAAGATGCCGTTGCACACTATCTAAAAACCGATATAGCTACGAATTAAAATTCGATTTTATACCCAACACCATATTGATTTTTTATTAAATCTTTTGGTATTTTTTTTCGTAAATTCTTAACTAAAGTACGAATAGAGGAGTTGGTAATTGTACGGTCAATCTCGTCACCCCAAACATAAAAGAAAATTTCATCCTCATTACAAGGTACACCTGCTTTACTGACTAAAAGTTCAAAAAGCTTTAATTCTCGCTTTGTTAAAACAATCGACTCATCGGAACAAAAAAGTGTTTTGCTTTTGTTATCCCACACACAATCATATGCCAAAGGTATGTTTCGTCCACATTCTATTTTCTTTGCTACTTTTAAAAGGGCATTCATCAAATCAACCCGTCCTACGGGTTTAATGAGATAAGCAGAAAAACTTAAAGCAACAATATCCAAAAGTATCTCTCTATCGGAATGTGCTGTTAATGCAATCAATGCAATATTCTCATCTTCTGCTCGGATTGTTTTCGCCAAGGACATACCATTCATTTTAGGAATCAAAAAATCCATAACAATTAAATGAATCTTTTTCTCTTTATAGAGTTGATATGCCTCTTCTCCATCACGAGCAATATAGAGGGTATGGCATAAATCTTTTAAGAAATATGCATATTTTTCAATAATCTTTTCTTCATCTTCTACATATAATATGTTTAAACTTTTTAATGCTTTCACGATAAATTTCTATGCCTCCTTAAGACAGGTCAAGAACAAAAATAAATAGTATTCAATTCTCAAAAGTAACTTTTATCATTATCCCATAACAATGTGACCTAATAGTGAGTTATTACTTACTAATATTCACAGGAATTGAGAGGGTAGAGAGAACCCCTTCATTGACGTTATCAATGTTAACAAACCCTTGCATACTCTTCTCTATTAACATTGTCAAAATATAAAGTCCCAACCCTGTTCCCTTGGATTCATGCTTGGTTGTAAAGTAGGGATTATAAATTTTTTCGATAATATCAAGAGGAATTCCTCCTGCATTATCTTCGATTGTAATTACCATATGTTCCTTCTCTCTTTTAGCCTTAATAGAAATTTTGGGTTTATAAATTTTATTAATAATAATCGCATCAATACTGTTGTTTAGTAGAATAAGAAGTGCTTGAATCAACTCTGATTGATAGCTGTAGAGTTCAATATTCTCTTCGATTTCAACAAGAATTTCAATCGAATTTTTTTTATGAGATAAAGCAAGCAGTTTTGTAGCTCTATTAATCGCATCTGAAATATAAAAATGATTTACATTTTTATCGTGTTTAAAAAAATTCATGAAATCACTAATTGTTCCAGAAAGATATGCTGTTGACTCCTCTATCTCGTTTAAATATCTATTTAAAGTTATATCGTCCAACTTTTTTTTACGACTGTCTACATCTATCTCTAACACAATTCCATTAATCTCACTCAACGGTTGTCTCCACTGATGAGCAATAATAGAAATCATTTCACCCATAGATGCCAATTTATTTTGCTGAATAAGAATAGAAGATTGACTCTGTTTCTCTTTTTGTATCAATTTAATCTTATATGCTAAGATAAAAGAGAAGCATAAAACTTCAAAAAGTATTAAAAATTGAAAAATATAATCAGAAGGAATATCTGTTTCAAAAAGATTAAGATAGACCAAAGGGAGAAGAAGCCCTACCATAGAGACGATTGTCCATATAACAGAATAAAATTGAGCCACTATATCATTTTGACAGTAAGCAAGATAATAAGTCGTAGAGATTACTAAAATAACATAAATAGGTACTAAAATAAAAAACAAGTCAAAAAGAATCTGTGCATAAAAAAAAGCATGCATCTCTAAAACAATACTGTTCAAAAGTGTGAAAATAATAAAATAGATAAGAAAAGCTTTAAAAAAAACATAAACCTTGGGTACTTTCTCTTTTACATGTAAAATAGATTGAATAAACAGTGTCATAGAGACAAAAAAAGCCCCAGAGCTGATATAGAACATCCATTTATAATCAGGAAAGTAACGCTGAGAAAAACCAAAAAGTCCAATAAAATAGATAATCAACCAAAACGTATAAAAGACATAATAGAGATAAGCCGAATGTTTTAAAAGAAAATAGAGAAACAGATTATAGAGCATCATTATTAACATTCCTCCAAAAAACAGTCCCTCTATTATATTATAGCTTTGATAAAAATCTAAAAGATACTCTTTGCTTCGTAAAAAAAAAGCTATGTCTATCTTATTGTAATTACGAATTTTAAAAAGAACCATTGCCTCTTCATTAGCTAAAAGGGTAATAGGAAAGGTCATATGATTTACATTAAACACACGCTCTTGATTTTTATGAATTGCACCATCTTTAATATAATTCATAACTTGATTATTTTGTATAAAATAGAATTCAATAGAGTAAGTAAATTGATTTTCAGATTGAAGATAATAGGTTTTGGAACTGTTGGAAAGGTTTTTAAATTCAATTTTAGCCCAATAGGCTTTATCTGCATTTTTCCACGTATTAAATGAGTCTTTACTCTTACTCCATACTCGTCCATCTAACGAATGAGGTGTTTCATTCAAATCATTGGCTAAAGTATAGGAAATAAAGCCTTTTGTTTCATAAAACTCCTCAACACCAACACCTAAAACATCAGCATTAAGAGAATTCCATAAAAATAAAAAACTTAAAAAAAACCGTCTACAGTACATTTTCAGATAATTGTCTCTCTAAAAGTTCTAAACGAGCAGGTGTTCCAATATCGTGCCAAGAGCCTGTATAATGTTCTGTTGTTAATTTTTTAGCATCAATTGCTTCAAAAAGAAGTGGAGCTAAAGCCTGTTTTCCATACGTTAAATCTGAAAACATTTTTTTAGAATAGTAGCCAATACCTGAAAAAGTATATTTATTTGAAGTGCCTGTTAAAAAAAAGTCACCACTAGGATTATGCTCAGGATTATCGACTAAGACCAAGTGAGCTAAAAGTTTATCTTCTAGACAAAAATCATGCTGATACGAAAAGTCTGTCCAAACGTCTCCATTCACAACTAAGAAGGTATCAGAAAGTAACGGAAGAGCTTTTACAATCCCTCCTGCTGTCTCTAATGCACCCTCTTCTTGTTCATCTGAAAATTGAATTTTCACCCCATATTTAGAACCATCACCTAAATAGTCTATAATTTTATGACCCAAATAGGCAACATTAATAATAATATCTGTAATTCCTGATGCTTTTAGGCTTTCAATATGCCAAACAATAAGAGGTTTTCCTCCTACTTCAAGAAGAGGTTTTGGTGTAAAATTAGTTAGTGGTCGCATGCGAGTTCCCAAACCTGCGGCTAAAATCATTGCTGTCATAGTAGTATCTCTTTTTTTAAATTATAAGGACATTATATTATCTTTTGAACAATTTTCCTAACGGTATCAACTCTTCATATTTTGAACAGACTTCATCTATGTACTCTAAAGTCAAAGGGATGTCGTCTAAATAAGCA
>CAYPCV010000093.1:0-10428 GCA_964409295.1 uncultured Sulfurovum sp. | reverse complement strand
TTGAAGTTCATCATATATTTTCTGTAAATCTTGCATAAATTGTTTTTTCATTCGTTGAGTCCTTGATATACTATAGTTACTATCAATTTTACTCAAAGAAACATTAATCTAAAAGTAAAAAATTGTGTAATTTTATCGAAGATTAGAATAGATAAGATTTTTATGTTTATATTCATACAGGTTTTCTATGAGTTGGTGTGTGAGTTAATAGGATTTAATATAAAAAGTTAGAGGAGTCTAATAATATATATAAAGTATTTATAGAAGCTTTAAATAAATTCTGCATAAAAATAGTAGTGGGAAATTGATAAAAATATCTAAAAAAGAGGTTTTGAGATTTAATAAGTGGTGGCGCCAGACGGAATCGAACCGCCGACACAAGGATTTTCAATCCTTTGCTCTACCAACTGAGCTATGGAGCCACTGTTTAGTGAGTACTTCGTGTTTGAAGTGGCTGAAATTATAGCCACTTAAGCTTAATATATTCTTAAATATCATTGAGATTTTTAATAAATTTAAAAAACTCTTCGCCACGATGTTTATACGAGTTAAATTGGTCAAAACTGGCAGCAGCAGGAGAGAGTAAAGCTACATCATCTTGACTGCGTTTATTTGCTATCGTATTTACAGCATTCTCCAAGGTTTCACATGCTGTGAAATTAATATGATGCTCTGATGCTAATTTTGCTAATTTTTCAGAGTTTGCACCAATAGTATAGAGTTGAACCTCTTTATTGGTTAAAAGCTCAAACAAAGGGGTTAAATCTGCACCTTTGTCGTTTCCTCCTACAATTAGATGTATAAACTTATCATCATAAGCTTTGACAGCTTGGAGAGTTGCATCCAAATTTGTTGCTTTTGAATCATTGACCCATAAACGTCCTAATGCATCTGTTGTCTCTTCTTGGCGATGATTATCTAATATAAATGCGTTAATAGTATCGTAATCGACCTCATTAAAGAGTACTTTTGTTACAGATAGAGCAATAAGAGCATCTTCTAAAAAAGCTGATTTAAAACGTATTTTAGAGCTATCTATCGAAAAATAGTCTGCTAAAAACTCCGAGGAATCATACTCAACTACAAAAGCAGATGTTTCAGGTAAGTTAAGACCTTTGGGAACAAGTGCCATCTCTCCCTCTTTCATGGTTAGTAGAGGTTTTAATTTGTCTGCTTCGTACTGTTCTGCTGTTCCATGCCAATCTAGGTGGTCAGGTGTTATGGGAAGTAAGAGGTAGATGTTTGGCGAAGCGATATTGGTGTGGTGCAAGGTAAATGAACTCGATTCCAATATCCAAATGGGAGCTTTTGGATTTAGCTCTGCCAAGGGTGTCCCAATGTTTCCACCTGCTACGCCACCACGTTTTCGTAAAAGATGTTCCAACATTTGAGTGGTGGTTGTTTTTCCATTTGTTCCAGAAATCCAAATGCTAAAAGGCATATCATCTGCAAAGTAGTCGTATTCGCTCATTAAGTTATTCGCTGATTGAATTAGTGAATGTTTTGGTGGAACACTCGGAGTGGTCACTTCTAATTGACTACTTTTAGGGTCAAAAAGGGCTGAAGGAAAGATTTGATTATTGTTTTCATCGCTGTAAGGTTTTTTGGCTTTGTCATCATAAAAAATACAGCCTCCACCCATTTTTTTTGCAATTGCTTTTGTGGTAAGTCCATATCCGAAGAGGGTTGGTTTCATAATTTATTCCTTTTTTAAAGTTAAAAAAGGGCAACCACAAGAGATTGCCCCTATGGTTTTTAATAGAGTATTATCGAATTTTTATGGTAATTAATGCCAAGAGGTTAGAGATAAAAGCAATCATCCAAAATCGTACAATAATTTTATTTTCTGCCCATTTTTTCATCTCAAAATGGTGGTGGATAGGAGCCATAAGAAAGACCCGTTTTCCTCTTAGTTTATACGAGCCTACTTGTAGAATAACAGAGACGGTCTCTACTACAAATATTAATCCTATCAAGAGTAAGAGTGCTTCACTTTTGGCAATAATTGCTAAATAAGCAATAACTCCACCAATGGCAAGCGAACCTGTATCGCCCATAAATATCTCGGCAGGATAACCGTTGTACCATAAAAATCCAAGCAATGCACCCGAAAGAGTGGTTGCTAAAATAGTTACCTCTCCGACTCCTTGAATATTCGGTAAAAGAAGATAACCAGAAAGAATAGCATGACCTGTAACATATACCAAGATTCCTAGTGTAGAGAGGGAAATAATAGATGGAACAGTAGCCAAACCGTCAAGTCCATCAGTTAGGTTCACAGCATTGGTGGTTGCCAAAAAGACAATAATCCAAAAAGGAATAGCAAAATAACCCATATCAAAAAGAGGGTCTTTAATAAAAGGGATATAAATTGTGGTAGGAAAATCGGCTACCAAAATTAAAAATGATGAGATAGCAATCGCAATAACCAATAAAAGAGCCATCTTTCCACGGCTCGATAAACCTTGGAGATTATCTCCTGTTAGAATCTTTCCTAAATCGTCTTGAAACCCAACCAGTGCAAACCCAATAATAGTTATAAGTCCTGCAATAATATAGGGGTTAGATATTTGTGCTGTTAAAAGAACACCAATAACGGTAGCAATCACAAAAACAGCCCCTCCCATAGTTGGTGTATTTTGCTTAGAAGCATGGTTAGGAACATATTTATTTATGGGTTGTTTGGCTTTTTTAGAGATTGCCCAAGCAATGTAGCGAGGAATAATATAAAGAGTAATAAGAAAAGCGATAAAAAATCCAAATCCTGCACGGACAGAGATATATTGAAAGATATTAATGTTAAAAAGTTCGTAAAGTGAGTAGAGCATAGAGTTATCATCCTGAATTTAGAGTCTATTAAGTAAACAAGTGTTATTTTACTTTAATTTTTATAAAGATAGGGGTATAGAGAAATGAAGATTCAAAAAACTATTTTAATTATTACAGATGGCATAGGCTGTAAGCCAGATAGTAGTTGTAATGCATTTAAAGATGCACAGAAACCAACCTATGATAAATTGTTAAAAGAGGTTCCCAAGACACTTATTTCTACACATGGATTGAGTGTTGGACTGCCAGAAGGACAGATGGGAAATTCTGAAGTTGGGCATATGAGTATTGGTGCAGGTAGAATTTTGTATCAAGATTTAGTCAAAATCTCTTTGGCGATTGAAGATGGAAGTATAGAGGAGAATAGTGCCTTAAATTCTACATTAGAGAGAAGTAAAAGAGTCCATATTATTGCTCTACTTTCGGATGGTGGAGTACACTCTCATATCGAACATATTATAGGTATTGCACAACTGGCCGAGAATAGAGATAAGCGTGTATTTTTACACCTTATTACAGATGGGCGTGATGTCTCGCCAACTTCAGCAGGAAAATATATAGAAGAGATAGAGAACATCTGTTCCCAAAATATCTCTATTGCAACTATTGGTGGGCGTTTTTATACCATGGATAGAGACAACCGTTGGGAGCGAGTAGAAAAAGGGTACAATGCAATTGTAACAGCAACATCTTCAACAACTTTAGATGCACAAGCCTACATAGCTGATTCCTACAGCCATAAAATTTATGATGAGTTTTTAGAACCTGTAGCCCTAAATGGGTATAAAGGAATGCAAGAGAACGATGCTGTTCTTATTGCCAATTTCCGTTCGGATAGAGTTCGTGAAATTACAACAGCTTTGGGTGTAAAAGAGTTTGATGGGTTTGAACGTAATTTTTTACCTTTAAATATTGCAACTATGACCAAATATGATGCCTCTTTTGAGTTTCCAATTATGTTCTCAAAGGAAGTTCCTAAAAACACTTTGGCACAAGTAGTATCAGATGCAAAACTAACACAACTGCATACAGCTGAAACTGAAAAGTATGCTCATGTTACTTTTTTCTTGAATGGTGGAGTAGAAGAGCCGATGATTGGCGAAAGCAGAGTTCTTATTCCTAGCCCTGATGTAAAAACCTATGATATGAAACCTGAAATGTCAGCACCTGAAGTAGGTAATGCTGTTCGTACAGGAATGGATGAAGCTTATGATTTGATTATTGTAAATTTTGCCAATGGAGATATGGTAGGACACACAGGAAATTATGAAGCTGCCTGTTTAGCTGTCTCTGCTGTAGACAATGAAATAGGTCAAATTATTGAAAAAGCGAAAGCAAACAATTATGCTATTGTTTTAACTTCTGACCATGGAAACTGTGAAGAGATGAGAGATAACAATGGAAATGTCTTGACAAACCATACCGTAGGAGATGTTTGGTGTTATATAATAACCAATGAACCTATGGGATTACAAGAGGGTGGAGGCTTAAATAACGTTGCACCAACTGTATTACAAATAATGGGGCTACCAATACATACAGAGATGGATAAATCACTCTTTGAGATATAATTTTATTTCTATTTTATCAGAACTTATGCTTATATTTGATAGTATATAAAAGTATTGTTTTTTATGTTGTAAGGGAAGGATAATTTATGGATAAAATGATAAAGGAGTCTGTTGCAACACTGTTCTGTCATGCAATTAAACTCGATGATAAAGATTTAAAGGTTGAAAAGCCTCTATTTTGTCGATTTATGGAACAGGATTTTGATTGCAATAGTAAAGAAGCTGAAGAGCTTTTGGAAAAAACTATGGAAAAGGATTGTGGGAATATAGATACACATATATCAATTGTTACAAATGCCCTTTATAATGAACCTTATTGGAAAATGACTATACTAAAACAGTTAAATCATATTATCTTTAAAAGTAATATTAAAGATGAAGATTATAATTTTTTTGATAAAGTGAAGGATTCATTTTTTAAACGATAGTTTGCTTTTGGCAAACTATCTATTTTTACTATCAAAAAATTTTTTATATTTCATATCTTCAGCTAAAACATGCTGAAGTAACCATGTTGTTACAAACTCTCCAATATCTTTGATATGTGAATTTTTATTAATCCCCAATGCCACTTCTTTTAACTCTTTAGAGAATTCAATATGTTGTTCAATATGCTCTTTTAATTCAGGATAATCTTTAGATTGCATATACATCTCTTCATAAATAAAATGTTCAACCGTATAATCATTTAGTGCAATAAAAAGCTCTCTAAAAATATCAGCTTCATCTACTCCTGCTTCTACGAGATTATAGATTTCATTTGAAAGTTTAAAAAGACCTTTATGTTGCTCATCAATTTTATCTTCTCCCATAGAGTATGCATCTTTCCATTTTAACAGTTTCATCATTTATCTCCATATTAGTTTCATTATTAGATGCAAAACACCTTTCCATATTAAAAAGTATATTTCAACAAAACTTATAGGAGTATTAAAATGGTAGAATATGAAAAAAAGAGTCACGTTTCAGAGATATAAATGTTAATTTTTATGTTTATTTAGCTACTATGGTATAAGCTAGAGATAAAAGGAGCTTATTATGGATAAAATGTTAAAAGAATCTGTAGCGGCACTCTTTTGTCATGTTATTAAGATGGACGATAAAGATATAGATGCTGAACGTCCTTTGTTTCGTCGTTTCATGAAACAAGATTTTCCATCTATGACGGATAAAGAGGCATGTAATCTTTTGGATGAAGTTATGGAGAAAGAGTACAATATTGATACTCATATTTCGATGATTGCCAACGCATTGCATAATGAAACATATACAAAGATGTCAGTACTGAAACAACTAAATCACATTATTGTCAAAAGTAAATTAGTTGATGAAGATTATGACCTTTTTGATAAAGTTAAAAACGCATTCTTTTCAAATTAAATTTGAAAACAGAGCATAAAAAATATTTTATGCTCTCTTAATCACAACTCTTCCATAATCAAATTTTAACAAGCAATAGACTACAATAAGCCCAATATTTATAGAAGGCAAATAATGAAATTTACAGGAAAAAATGTATTAGTAACAGGTTCAAGTAGAGGAATAGGTGCAGAGATTGCAAAATCATTAGCAGAGTTTGGTTTAAAAGTATGGATAAACTTTCGAACAGGCGAAGCAGAAGCAAAAGCTATTCAGGCTTCTATTGTTGAAGCTGGTGGAGAGGCTGAAGTAATTGGTTTTGATGTTAGTGATGAAAAAGCATTTATTGATGCTATTAAAACCATTGTGGCAACCGATGGAGAGATTGCATACTTGGTTAATAATGCAGGAATTACCAAAGATAAATTGGCAATGCGTATGAAAACAGATGAGTTTATGTCGGTTATCAATGCCAATTTAACTTCTACTTTTATAGGCTGTAGAGAGGCTCTAAAAGCAATGCGTAAAAAACGTTTTGGTTCAGTTGTAAATATCGCTTCTATTGTAGGAGAGACAGGAAATGCAGGGCAAACAAACTACTCTGCAAGTAAAGGTGGGACAATTGCGATGACAAAATCATTTGCCATCGAAGCAGGAACAAGTGGAATCAGATACAACACAATAACTCCTGGTTTTATTGCTACTGAAATGACTAATGTTCTAAAAGATGACGTAAAAGAGCTATTTACTGCAAAAATTCCTATGGCCCGTTTTGGAAACCCAAGCGAGGTGGCTGAAGCAGTTGCATTTTTACTAAGTGACCACTCAAGTTACATTACAGGGGAGACCCTAAAAGTAAACGGTGGAATGTTGATGTAGTATGAAAATACTCATACTTGAAGATGATAAACTTTTCAATGAAACCCTCGAAGACTTTTTAGAAGAAGAGGGTTTTGATGTAGCATTTGCTCTTGACCCCTACTCTGCTTTGGAGCTGGCATATGAGCAAAAATTTGACCTCTATCTTTTTGATGTCAACCTCCCTTATGAGACAGGTTTTTCTTTGCTAAAAAAACTGCGTGATTCAGGCGATATAACTCCTACCATATTTTTAACCTCTCGTGAAGATAAACTCTCTGTAACTGAAGGATTTGTAGTTGGAGCTGATGACTACATGAAAAAGCCAATTGATTTAGATGAACTTCTTTTACGAATAAAAGCTGTTCTTAGACGGCAAATTCGTTCCGATAAAATCTCTATTGGTCAATATACCCTTGATTGCACAGCCAAGAGACTATATAGAGGCAAAGAAGCCATTATGATTAAGAAAAAAGCCATTGACCTTTTGCTTCTATTTATATACTCAAAGGAAGAGGTCGTTAGCATCAATGCCATCGGAGAACATTTATGGCACGTCAATGAAGAGATAAGTTTGGGTTCCATTCGTGTCTACATTGCAACACTCAAAAAGTATTTTCCTAATAATATAGAGAATATTAGAGGAGTTGGGTATCGTTTTATACGCTAAAGCATCTGTTAATCAAATCATTGATATGATATTTTCATGAAAAAACAAATATGGACTGCAACCTTTCTTTATCTTCTCTCTCTCCTCTTTTTAGGAGATTTATTTATCCTATTTTTTAAAAATAACGTAAATCTTTTTATCACATTTCTATTTTTACTCCCCCTCGCTTTTTCTTTAGGATACACAATGAATGCATTTATTTTAAGCGAAAAATTTAAAGTTGATGCAAACCTATTACATTTGACCAAAGAAATTTTACATGAATTAAATATCCCTCTTTCCACCATTCAAGCCAATACAACTCTGTTGAAACGTACCCTAAAAGAGAATGAAAAAGGACTCAAACGTCTAAGCCGTATTGAGGACTCTTCTAAACGCCTACAACGACTCTATGCAGAACTTGTTTACAGTATAAAGAAAGAGATACACCCAATAGAAAAAGAGATATTTGATATAGCACTACTCATTGAAGAGAGAGTTGCTGTACTTGAATTATTAGAACGAAACTCATTTGTGTTATCACTATCCTCTTTTAAAATTTCTGTTGATAAAATAGGATTTGAAAAGATGCTAGATAATATCTTGACAAATGCCATGAAATATTCAGACAAGCATGAACCTATTTTTATAACACTTAAAGATAATATTCTAAGCATCGAAGACAAAGGGATAGGAATGGATGAGATGGAACTGCTAAAAATTTATGATCGCTACTACCAATCAGATAACCATATCCATGGAGAAGGAATAGGTCTCTCTCTTGTAAAAGCCTATTGTGACGATGAAAAAATAAAAATCAGAATCACTTCACACAAAGGGGAAGGAACAAAGGTAAGTTTCAACTTGAAACATGTTAATATCTAATATGTTTTAAAATATTACGTTATAATTACTATTCAAAATAATTCTCATAATTAAGAAAGGTTTTTAATGAAAAATATAATTTTATCTTTTAGCATTTTACTTATATATACAGCCTGTGAAACAGGTACAAACTATGAAAAAAACACTACGGTTGAAAAGGTTCAAGAAGACCACTCTATTCGTGATTTAATAGAGGGTTCGCCTTCGGCTACAGCCCTAGTTAAAAAATCGTACATTGAAGAGAAAGAATCAACTATAAATCGTTCAATCGCCCATAAATATGACCCAGAAAATCCACTAAATAGCGATGAGTTTGTTGAAAATAGTTATGTCGAAGAGGAGATTCCTAAAACAGAAGAATCCTTTAGTGGAGGAAATATTACCGATGGATTAAATGTAAAATCCATTCGAGTAGGCTATCATGCTACCTACACCCGTTTGGTTTTTGATATTGAACAAAATGGAGAAAAAGCAAAAAAGGTAGGTTCCTATAATGTAGATTATAATGCTGAAACAGGCATCATTTCTGTGACCTTAAACGGATATAGTGATTCTTTAGCAAAACTTCCAACCTTTTCAAGCAAAAGCGTTGTAGAGAAAATCTCTTTCAACAACGATGACAAAGAGAGTGGTTTTAAATTTTCGATTAAATTACGAGACTCTGCTAGCGTAAAAGCCTATGATTATAAAAATCCTGCAAGATTAATTATTGATATTAAACCTTTTTGATAAAATGCAAAAAATATAAATCAAAAGGATTATTTAATGGATACCATTACACTCTGGCATAACCCAAGATGTTCAAAATCAAGAGACTCATTTAAACTTTTAGAAGAGAAAGGAATCGAAGCAAAGGTAGTAAAATATTTAGAAGATATTCCAACAACAGAAGAGCTTAAAACAGTTTTAACCCTACTAGGAATGAGTTCTGCTAGAGAACTTATGCGAACCAAAGAGGTTGTTTATAGTGAATTGAATTTAAAAGATGAAGAGTCTGAAGAAAAATTAATAGAGGCAATGGTAAAAAATCCTAAACTCATAGAACGACCTATTATTATAAAAGGCAACAAAGCTGTTATTGGTCGTCCTATCGAAAAAGTCATTGAGCTATTGGGCTAATTAAATCGAGTCAAATCCCATATCATCTGTTGGGGCTTGACGATTTTTCATATCTCCTTGAGCATTTTTACTTGGAGTTGAATCTACTATTTGTGGCTCATCTATTTCTGGGTATCGGTTGTGTCTTGCTCCACGTTCATGTAAAAACTTAACCATCTTTTTTTGTCCCAATTTTCGTGCATAATCCTTGGCACTCATTCCATTTCCATCTTGTGCATTAATCTCTGCACCATATTTTAAGAGCAGTTCAACCATAGCTGTATTACTAAAACATGATGCCAATACAATCGGTGTAATTCCACTTGCTCTATGGGTTTCGTTTATATCTAACCCTTGTTTCATACAAAAATGAATTATATCCTCACGTTTGAACTTAATAGCAATATCAATAGAGCTTAGTCCATCATCATCTATTTCACGAATATCACAACCATACTCTAGTAATACTTCAATAAGTTCTATAGAAGCATATTTACGAATAGCATAAAAGAGTACAGGCATATTATCTGGGTCTTCTAGCCCATACTCTAACCCTGCATCAATTGGTGCAGAGAGGTCTGCTCCTGCTTTACATAATGCTCTTACTTTTACAATACTATCATTTTCAATAGCTTCGGCTAGCTCTTCCATCTAATTAAGACCTTTTTTATCTGATTTAACCTATTTATAACATAAAAGCCTGCAACACTCTCTTAATCAAAGGAGAAAAGTATTTATATTTTTAGCAACTGTTCCGTAAATTATGGCATATATATTACTTTTACATATGCAATGACTCAGGGTAACACCTACAACGTCTCATAGTAGGTTCTACATTGACAACTCCACCCCCTAATTTTCCATCAACTTCCTCTAACCACAACCTCAAAATCATCACACAATTTATCAACCATACTCTTAGTTTCTCTAATAAAAAAATCTCCTAATGCTTTACGATTTACAATACTATATTTTTTATAAAGTTTACAAAAGTCAATATATATCTCCTCTTCAGGAAAGCTATAAGATTTAATCTTAGCTACAAGCCTTGTTCCTTGGGTGTCATACTGAAAATACTCAAACATCTCATCAATTTTAGACTCAAAGTTCTTAATCTGTTCGGCTATAAACTCCTCCTCTTCGTTTCGAGTCTCTATAATATCTAAGATGTTGTATTTA
>CAYPCV010000092.1:0-11031 GCA_964409295.1 uncultured Sulfurovum sp. | reverse complement strand
AGTAAATGCCAAGGATTGCCTTAAATTCGGGTACCACACTGGAATTTTTGAATCTAAAACCCTGTGATTCAGGGGTTTTGAATCAAAAAATAGGGTGTTTTTGTATAGTTTTTAATGTTTATATGATGAAGTTGGGTTAAGTGTAGATGATGCAATTTCAGAAGAACGTTTTTTTAAATACTCCTCTGCAACCTCTTTAAAACTATTTTTCTGCTCTTTTTTCTGTTGTTGCTTTTTTGCTCTTCTCTCTTCAACTGGGTTAATACCTCTTGCTTTTTGGCTCAAAGCTTCTTTGTGTAGCTCTCTAGCATCTTTTAGAGACAAATTAGGATATTTACCCAATGGCAATCTATATTTTTTATTTTGGAGTGAATAATGATAACGCCAAAGTTTACCCCCTTTGGCTGTTATGATGAGGTATAGACCTCCTCCATCAGAGATGTATCTATCTTTTAAAGCACCGTCCACCTCTTTAACTTAGATGTGACTACTACATATTAGACTACCTTAAACGTTAAAAGGGCTTTAGATTATTATTTCTTGGTACTTTGTAGATGGTTTTGAATGGGATTATATTATGAAGTGGTGGGTTCTCGGGGACTCGAACCCCGGACCACTCGGTTATGAGCCGAGTGCTCTAACCAGCTGAGCTAAGAACCCACTAGAGCAAAAAATAATATTTTGAAGATTTATTTCTTCATCATCGTTATTTTTGAGTCCGAATTATACATAAAATAGAAGCGAAAAGCAAGTAAATTCTCTAAAATACCAAAAAGAACAGAAAAAATGATAAAAGATGTTCCTCCATGGCTAAACATAGGGAGTGGAAGCCCTACAACAGGGGCTAATCCAATAGTCATTAATATGTTAACGGTCATATAGATAAAAAAGAGAAAGGCTATTCCTGAAGAGAAAACTCTAACGTAATAATCTTTTGGATTGTGCATGGCAATAAACATCAAATGTAATATAAGTGCAATGTACAGAGCAATAGTTGTCATCATCCCTTGGAAGCCTAAGCGTTCGCCAAGATAAGCAAAAATAAAGTCGGTTGAAGAGACAGGTAGGAATTTTAGTTGGGTTTGAGTCGCCTCTTCTTGTTTTTGTCCATCAATTCCACCTGAACCAATGGCAATCATAGATTGTTGGACATGGTAGCTTGGTTCTCCAATAAAGTTTGCAATACGTTGTTTTTGATAAGGCTTTAATCCATGAGTATATAGAATAGGTGCTGTGAGTCCTAAAACTAATAGAAGAATAAACCAAATACGAGCTTTGATTCCCACGACAAAGAGAATACCAAAACCTGTTAGAAGAAGTACCAGTCCTGTACCTAAATCAGGCTCTTTTGCAATTAACAGGAAAGGTAAAAGAATATAGAAAGAGAGTTTGCTAAACATTCTCCACTCATAGCCATCATCTGGAGGAGGTGTTCTTGAAATCAGATAACCAAGCATTAAAAGTACCGTAATTTTAATAAATTCAGAAGGTTGTAGTGTTATGCCTAGTCCTGGAATTTCTATCCATCGTTGGGCTCCTAATATCTTTTTTCCAAAGAGTTCAACACTAAGGAGTAAGAGGAGGTTAATCCAATAAGCAAGAGGAATAAGCCATTCTAGTTTACGCCATGGTATTAAAAAAGCAATAAAAAAAGCTCCTGCTGAAATGGCATAGTAAATCATCTGTTTATTAAATAAATGTTGGTTAATTTCATAGACAAGATAGGATGAAATCACGAAAAGTGGAATAAGTTGTAAGATTAATAAAAAATTGATTTGTTGAAGGATACGCCTATCGAATTGAAACCAGTTGTTCATAGAGACTCTTTATGCTGTTTTTATTAAGTATATTATATCAAAGAGAGATTTAATCTTAAGTAGTGAAGTGAAAAAGTTTAAGCATTACTGGCTAATAATGCTCAAGGTGGTTTATCTATCAATTTTAAAAGGAGGAATGAATGAAAAATCACTTCATCTACTTAAGATATGTTGTAATTATATCTTAATCGGATAAAATTACTCTTAATTGGAATTTTATTATTTGTTTTTTTTATAAATATTAGAAGTGACGCTTATTTTTTTGGCTTTTCGAGCCTATTTTACTTCTTTTATTATTATCTGTAGGATTAATTCCTTCTTTTCCCATCATTTTTTCAGCCAACTCTTTTGCTTGTTTAAGGTTTATACCTTTTTTCTTATCTTCTTTTTTAACTTTTCGATTGGTTTTTACCTTCTCTTCGGATAGAACTTCAATTTTCTTGTTGATTAGCTTTTCAATCTCTTTAAGTTGTTCCCTCTCTTTTTTACAGACGAGTGAGTGTGCTTCTCCTCTCTCTCCTGCTCGTCCTGTTCGTCCGATTCTATGAACATAATCTTCGTTATTTAATGGAAGCTCAAAATTAATAACGTAAGGTAGATTAAGAATATCAATTCCTCTTCCTGCCACATCGGTTGCCACCAAAACTTGGATTTTTTTATCTTTAAACTTTTTGAGTGCTTCGGTTCTCATGTTTTGGCTTTTGTCTCCATGAATGGCAGAACTTTTGATATTTGCTGTTCTAAGTGCTTCAACAATCTTATCGGCTTGCAGTTTGGTATTACTAAAGACCAAGGTTTGAGCATTTTCATTGGAGTGTATGAGTTGAGATAAAAAGAGTGTTTTCTCCTCTTCTTTAACATAATGAACCAACTGTTTAATCTCTTGTGCCGAGAGGTTCTCTTTGTCTATCTCAACGGTTATTGGATTGTTCAAAAATGATTTTGCCAAGCTCTTAATCTCTTTTGGAAATGTTGCAGAGAACATAACAGAGTGTCGCTCTTTTGGCAAATGAGCAAGAATTTTTCTAATATCATCAATAAATCCCATCTCCAACATCTTGTCGGCTTCATCCAAAATAATAATTTCAACTTCCGAGAGGTTTAATGATTTGTTTTTAACATGGTCAAGCACTCTTGCTGTTGTTCCAACTGCAATGTTTGCACCAGCACGAATGGCAGATACCTGCGAACCCAATTTGATTCCACCATAGAGTGCCACTGATTTATGACTAAAGTTCTCTCCGTAGGCTTCAATTTTTTGTTGAATTTGAATCACAAGTTCACGCGTAGGGGCAAGAATAAGGGCTTTGATTTTATAGCGTTCATCGCCTGTTCTCTTGTTGCTCTCTTCTTTTAAATTTTCAAGTAGAGGAAAACTAAAAGAGGCTGTTTTTCCTGTTCCTGTTTGAGAGGTAGCAAGTATATCTTTTCTCTTTAATAGTAAGGGAATTGATTTCTCTTGAATTTCAGAAGGGGTGGTATATCCCAATTTTTCTATGGTCTTTAGCAGTTTTGAGCTTAGGTTTAGGGTTTTGAATGACAATGGTGTTCCTTGAAATATAATAAGGAATTATATCACAGTTTGGGTGTAAATTATAATTTACATATAATTAAAAAAATGATAATATACATTTACATATAGAAAGGCTTATTTATGAACTTCCAAAATCTATTTAGTGAACAGAATCAACTACTCAATCAAATATCTTTGGAAAAAAAACGATACCTTTATAATGAGATTAACTGGAATCTAAAATCTCTTGCCATCTTAGGACAGAGAGGTTTAGGAAAAACAACCATGATGTTGCAGTATATCAAAGAGCATTATCATCATAGTGATAAGGCTCTCTATATCTCTTTAGATAATCCTTATTTTCAATCAATCTCTCTTTATGAGTTTGCTAGTGACTTTTCTGCTTATGGAGGAGAGGTACTTTTTATTGATGAGGTGCATAAATATAGTGATTGGGCGAGACATATTAAAAGTATTTATGATTCACTCTCTTTAAGAGTGGTTATTTCAGGTTCTTCTATTTTACAAATCAATAAACAAAATGTTGACCTCTCTAGGCGAACCATTGTCTATCATCTTGAAAATTTATCATTTAGAGAGTATCTATTTTTGAAAGAAGAGGTCTCTTTTAAGAGTTACTCTCTTGAAGAGATAATTGAAAATCATTTTGAGATAGCTAGTGAGATTAGCCAAAAGATTAAGCCTCTTAAACTTTTTAAAGAGTATTTGGAGTTTGGGTGTTACCCTTTTATTTTAGAGGATAAAGGCTCTTATCATCTACGGATTATTCAGATAATCAATCTTATTTTAGAGTCCGATTTACCAAACATCAATAAAATAGAGATGCAACAGATACGCAAACTCAAAAAACTGCTCTATCTTTTGGCTGTGAGTGTTCCTTTTATTCCTAATATTACTGACCTTGCTAAAGCTACTGATATTTCACGACCAAAGCTCTATGAGTATTTGAATTATTTAGAAGAGGCGAAAATTATTAATAGTATCCGAAGTCCTGAAAAGGGGTACAATATTATGAGCAAACCTGAAAAACTCTTTATGCAAAATACCAATATCCTCTGCTTTAACTAAAAAAGTTGATATGGGAAGTGTAAGAGAGGCTTTTTTTGTGAATCAGATAAAAAACTATTTTGCTTCAAAAAATCGTTTTATCAATGAAGATATTTATGTAGCAAAAAAGGGAGATTTTTTAGTGGATAATATATATACCTTTGAAGTTGGAGGAAAAAATAAGAGTTTTAAACAAATCAAAGATATAGAAAAATCTTTTGTTGCTTCTGATAATATAGAGATTGGATTTGGAAATAAAATTCCATTATGGTTGTTCGGATTCCTCTATTAAGGGTTTTGTATGTTTTCGTGTAGCCTTTTTTGTGGGCAATAAAGCCCACGTTAGGATATTGAACTATTTTTTCGCCTGCTCTTTAGAAATTCCCATATACAAATCATAATTGTCTGCATAATTATCTAGATTCTCTTCTAGCATTGATGAGTATTGGCTTACAAAGTACTCTAGTAACTCTTTTTTCTTTGCTTTTAGCTCTTCGCCATTTTTAAAACTAGATGCACTTATCCATGCATTAAAACGTGCTGAAGAGAACATTAATGACCCACTAACTAATCTTGGTTCGACTTTAGTGTTAATATGCTCGTTGGCAAGGGTAATGTGTGCATCGGCTCTTTCAAAAAAGTTTTCGTCTAAACCATTAGGTTGTTTTTCTGTTTCTGTTGACATTGTTTCTTGTTCCTTTTTTTTAATGGAACTATTTTACAAAGATTAGCTTAATGATGTTTGAATTGTAATTTCTTAGAAATATCTCTATTATCTACTTTTGGTATAATCCACAGAATAAATAATATAGGACAAAAAATGCAATTTCAAGAATTTAAAATAGATAATTTAGAGGAGTTTCCAAAAGATTTAGAGAAACTATTAGCCAATCAATTAGAGATTATTGATTCAATTACAAAGAGTAAAGATGAGAGTTATGAGTTAGTGTTAAAGCCTCTGCAAGATTTAGAAGAGGAGTTGGGGAATTTCTTTACGCCACTTTCTCATTTGAATTCGGTAGAAAATTCAGAAGCGACACAAAAAGCATATGAAGAGTCGTTGCCTCAACTCTCTAAATACTCTAGTACAATTGCTCAAAATGAAGCTCTTTTTGAAAAGATTAAAAAAATAACCTCGTCTAATGTTCAAGCTCAAAAAGTGATTGATAATGATATTCGTGGTTTTGTTTTAGCAGGTGCAGAGTTGCCATTAGAGCAGAAAAAAGAGCTTGAAACGATTGAGATGAAGCTTAGTGAATTGGGAAATAGCTTTTCTCAAAATCTATTAAATGCTACGAATGCCTTTGAGATGATTATTGATGATGAAAAAGATGTGGCAGAGATTCCAGAAAGTGATTTGGCACAAGCACGAACCGAGATAGATGGAAAAACAGTTTATAAATTTACCTTGCAAATACCTTCATATTTAGCGTATATGACTTATGGAACAAGCCGTCACTATCGTAAAGAGATTGCAAAAGCCTACGCATCAAGAGCACCTGAAAATGCTAAAGTGATTGATGAATTAATGGAGCTTCGACAGAAAAAAGCAAAATTATTGGGCTTTGAAAGTTTTTCAGAATATTCGTTGGCGACCAAAGATGCTAGCACTACAGATGATGTTACTCAATTTTTAGAAGAGCTAGGAGATAAAGCACTTCCACAAGCAAAAGAAGAGTTAGAAGAGTTAAAAGCCTTTGCTTTACGAACCGATGGAGTAGAGGATTTCAAAGGGTTTGATGTGGCATATTACTCTGAAAAACTCAAAAAAGAGAAGTTTGATTTTGATGACAGTATGACCAAGCCATATTTTGAACAAGCCAAGGTTCTAAGAGGAATGTTAGACGTGGTTTCTGAACTTTTCTCGGTAGAGTTCAAGGCTGTAAAAGCAACTGTGTGGAATGAAAAAGTAAAGACATTTGATATTTATAAAGCAGGGAAGTTAGCAGGAAGAGTCTACTTTGATTTGGAAGTACGAAAAGAGAAACGAGGTGGGGCATGGATGCACGACTGGGAGACACATTTTGTGGATTCTACAGGAGAAAAACATCTGCCAACAGCATTTATAGTTTGTAATTTTTCGCCATCAACAGAGAAGAACCCAAGTCTATTGCGTCACGATGATGTGGTAACGCTCTTTCATGAGATGGGTCATGGAATCCACCACCTATTTGGAGAGTGTGATGAACGTTCCGTTTCAGGTATCAATGGTGTAGCATGGGACGTGGTTGAGTTTCCTTCGCAATTTTTAGAGGCATTTGCTTATGAAAAACCTATTCTGAAACGTTTTGCTTTTCATCATGAAAGCAATGAGCCAATGAGTGATGAACTCTTAAATAAGATAAAAGATACTAAAAATTATCAAGCAGGCTTAGGAATTTTACGGCAAGTTGAGTTTTCACTTTTTGATTTTAATCTGCATAAAAAACTCTACCAAGGCGAAGAGGTTCAAGCCCTACTCAATGAAATTCGTAAAACAACGGCACTTCTACCTGTACCCGAATACAATAAATTTCAAAATGGATTTGCTCATATTTTTGCAGGTGGATATTCAGCAGGCTACTACAGCTACAAATGGGCAGAAGTTCTTAGTGCTGATGCTTTTTATGCTTGTATTGACGAGAATGGATTTAATCAAGAGAAAGCAGAAGGCTATCAGAAGTATATTTTAAATAGAGGAGGTTCAGAGGAGATGAGTGAGCTTTATAAACAGTGGTTAGGACGAGAACCAAAGGTTGAGAGTCTGTTAAAGTTGTATGGTATTGAAGTATAAATTTTTAAAACTAATTATACTGCTTTTTCTAATAGGCTGTAACAGTTCAAACTCTGTAGATTCAAATAGAGTCTCAAAATTAGAAGCACCAAAAGGAGATAAGATTTATTTTGGTGCTTTTCCTGATTTTGGGGGTTCAGAAGATAAAGTAACGACGAAACGATTAACAGATTTTGAAAAATTAATAGGGAAGAAACCACTTTGGGCATATTTTTCTCAAAATTGGTACAATGGAATTCTTTATCCTAAAGAGGCTATTGAGACCATTCATAAAGAGGGGATTATTCCTTTTGTTCGCTTGATGCCACGAAGTATGGAAGAGCAGTATATAAAAGAGCCAATGTTTACCATGAGCAATATTATTAACGGAAAATTTGATAAAGAGCTTCGGCAGTGGGCAAAAGATGCCAAGTCTCATGATATTCCACTGCTCATAGATTTTGCCGTAGAAGCCAATGGAGATTGGTTTAGTTGGAGTGGAATTTTTAATGGAAAAGATACCAAAGATAAGTATGGAAATAAAGATTATTATGATGGAGCAGAGCGATACCGTGATGCCTATCGGCATATTATAGAGATTTTTAGAGATGAAGATGCTACACAGGTAACATGGTTTTTTCATGCCGATATTTACTCGAACCCTGATACCGAGTGGAATAGGGCAAAGCTCTACTACCCTGGGGATGATTATATAGATTGGATAGGTGTTAGCTTATATGGGGCTCAAAATCCAAATGAGAACTATTGGGACAGTTTTAGCCAAGTTTTAGAGGAACGATATAAAACAATTACAGAAATTTCAACTAAAAAACCTATTGCTCTCTTGGAGTTTGGAGTGACAGACAACCATCCAATGGGGAACAAGTCAGAGTGGTTAGAAGATGCTTTTGAGACTATTTTGAGTGGAAAATACATCAATTTTAAAGCCATCTCTTATTGGCATGAAACATGGGAAGAGAGCGATAATGTTTTTGCTTCTATTCGTGTTGACTCTTCGGAAGAGAGTTTAGAGGTATTTAAAGGGTATATTAAAAACTCTCGTTTTGTTTCAGAGGGAAAATAGAAGTTAGCAGGTTGGTTTTAACAAGGGTCAAATTACTGACCCTTATTTATTTAGACATTAAATCTAAAATGCATTACATCGCCATCTTGGACGATGTACTCTTTTCCTTCTAATCGGTTTTTCCCAGCTTCTTTAGCACCGTTATCTCCACCAAACTCTATAAAATCTTCATAGGCAATTACTTCTGCTCTAATGAAACCTTTTTCAAAGTCGTTATGAATCACTGCTGCTGCTTTTGGTGCTGTTGTTCCTTGGCGAATTGTCCATGCTCGAACCTCTTTGACACCTGCTGTAAAGTAGGATTGAAGACCAAGTTTATTGAATCCTTTATGAATGATTTGCTCTAATCCACTCTCTTCGATTCCTAAATCTCTGAGCATCTCTTCACGCTCTTCATCGTCAAAATCTACCATCTCTTCTTCCATTTTGGCACAGAGTTTGATAACTTCTGAATTTCGCCCTTTTGCGTAGGCTTTTAGCTGTTGTACAAATTCGTTGTCCTCTTCCAATCCATCTTCATCAACATTTGCACCGTACATAATCTCTTTAGAGGTCAATAGACGTAAATCTTTATTCATATCACGGAATTCATCAGTATCGATATCTTTAAAGGTAGAAACAGGGTTATTGTCGGCAATATGCTCCAAAAGTTTTTCGACCACTACAAGTTGAGCTTTTGCCTCTTTGTCATTTCCACGAGCTTTTTTAGATAGTGTTTGAATACGTTTCTCAACGGCATCTAAGTCTGCAAAAAGAAGCTCTTGTTCAATGATTTCAACATCACGAATAGGGTCAATGCTACCTTCGACGTGTACTACATTTTCATCTTCAAAGCATCGTACAATGTGTAAAATAACTTCTGTCTCACGAATGTTTGATAAAAACTTGTTTCCTAGTCCTTCGCCTTTGCTAGCACCCTTTACAAGACCTGCAATATCCACAAAATCTAAAGTAGAGTATTGAATTTTTTCAGGGTTTACAATTTTTGCAAGCTCTTCTAAACGACTATCTGGTACTGGTACAACTGCTTTGTTTGGTTCAATGGTACAGAAAGGGTAGTTGGCACTCTCTGCGTTTTGTGCTTTGGTTAGGGCGTTAAATGTGGTTGATTTACCAACGTTTGGTAATCCTACAAGTCCGATGATTAATCCCATGGTATTCCTTGTGTGTAAATAATTATGGGATTTTAGCTAAATATTTGTTATAGGCTCTTTGTTTTTATATTTACACTTTTTTATAAAATAGTGTGTCATTTTTAAAAATGAATAGCTAACTTGAAAAAAGAGTATTCCTACCAAATCAGCAAGAATATCCATCCAGTCCGAATCACGACTTGGGATAAAATATTGTGCCACTTCGATTAAGAAACCAAAAAAGAGTAGGGCTATCATATTTCTAAAACGATGTTGAAGCGATGAAGAGGAGCGATTAAGAAGAAGTGAAAGGGTAAAAAAAGCAGTTATATGTTTGATTTTATCAGCATACTGATGATGGATATTAACATGGTCATTCCCTACTGTAGCTAAAATAAAAACTGTAATTGCTGTAGCAAAAAAGAGGAGTTTGAAGTATTTTTTATTCATGATTAATATTTTCATGCAACATTGTAGTCTATTTTTTATTAAATTCTATTAATGTGCGATTTTTGTCACAATTTTAGTCTCCACGTTAAACGTGGAAACTGGCTAATAATTTAGCCTCGTGCTAGTTTTTCTAACATTCTAAGGGTAATTCTTACTCCTGCTCCAGATGCTCCATGAGGATTTTCTCCCCATATATGCTCTACAAATGCAGGCCCTGCAATATCAATATGTGCCCATTTATTTTTGTGATTTTCGTCAATAAACTCTTCTAGAAATTGACCTGCTGTAATTGCTCCACCATAACGAATATTTGAGATGTTACAAATATCAGCAATTTCACTTTTTAGAGTCTTTTTCAAGTAGTTGTTAAAATCTAATTTAGTTGCCAATTCGCCAGAGCTTTTTGCTGCAGTAATCATCATGTCTTTAGGCTCATCAGCATTTCCCATAACCGAAGAGGTATAGTGACCCACAGCTACAACGGAAGCACCTGTTAATGTTGCATAATCAAATAGATAATCGGCTTGAACCTCTTGTTGTGCATAACACAATACATCTGCTAGAACTAAACGTCCCTCTGCATCGGTGTTTCTTATCTCAATTGTTTTTCCGTTTTTAGCTACTAAAACATCATCAGGTTTATACGCATCGCCACCAATCATATTTTCAACAGCACCTACAAAACCATGAACTTCAACATCTAAATTCATTTCGGCTACAGCTTTCATAATTCCTAGAACAGCTGAACCACCACTTTTGTCAGACTTCATTGTAACCATATAGTCAGCAGGTTTGAGGCTTAGTCCACCCGAATCGTAAGTGAGTCCTTTTCCTACTAAAGTAATAACGGCTTTAGGGTTTTTAGGTTTATGGGTCAAGTGAATGACTCTTGGTTTATGACGAGAAGCACGAGCTACTGCCAAAAGTGTCTCCATCTTTTCAGCTTTTAGCTCTTTTGATTTTAAAATTTTACACTCTAAGCTACTCTCTTTTGCTAATGCTTTGGCAATGTTTGCCATGGTTGCAGGGTAACAATCTTCAGGAGTTGTGTTGACAATATCCCGTGTGAAGTTTGTAGCTTCGGCTGTTATTTGACCTTTATTTAGAGCAATGGCACACTTCTTTATATCGAGAGCATATTCATTGTACTCCTCTATAGAGATAATAATGTCTGTAATTGCTTGTTCTGATTTTGATGTTTTATATGTATCAAA
>CAYPCV010000091.1:0-5093 GCA_964409295.1 uncultured Sulfurovum sp. | reverse complement strand
TGAGAAATATTCAATTTTGAGCCGATTTGGGTTTTACTGGTATTAATCTTGGATATGGGAATGAGATAGCAAAACCAAATAAACTTCCTCCTTTAGTTGAATGTTGGTTAAAAGAATACTTTCAAGGAGAAGAGGGAGAGTGTACACCTTATGGAACAATAGGAGTTGTTGAAGTCATTGAATAACAGAGAAGCTCTTATATGCATCTATTTGTTATCAACGGAGAGTAGCTTAATTGTTAGAGATTGCACGGATTTAGTTTGTAGGAATTTCTCCCTACAACTTCTTCAAAAAAGCCGAAATAATAAAAATTGTCGAGCCGTTAACCTTACCTTGAATGTGGGTAGGGTCTCCTTGTACCATTTTTATATTTTTAACTGTTGTCCCCTGCTTTGCTGTAAAGCCTGCACCTTTAACAACCAAATCTTTAATAATAGAAACTGTATCTCCTGCAACTAAAATTGTACCATTTGCATCTCGTACAGGCTCTGCATTTTCAGCTTCTAAGCCCTCTTCTGCCCATGCTTTGACCTCATCTTCCATATACATCATATCAAGTTGTTCTTGATTTCCTAGTCTGCTGTAGACTCTGTATGCCATTACTTGAACAGCAGGAACTTCTGACCACATAGAGTCGTTTAGACAAAACCAGTGAGATGTGTTGTCAGCAGGGGTATCAATCGTAGCCAAACAAGTTTCACACAAAACAAGAGCGTCCTCTTTTGGTTCTACCTGATATTCAGTTAATCCATTCTCTGAACCACACAATTCACACTTGTTATCTGCTCTACTTAATAATACTTTATCAATACTCATAAAAAACCTTTAAAAAAAATTATGACAGTATACATTTAAATAGCAAAAAATAAAATTTAAAAGCTTAATCAAAAATAAAAGTATAAAGGAACTATGATATAATTTCATTTATCAAATATTATTATGAAAGTCAAATATTATTATAATGAGCAACTCTAAAAATAAATTAACACATTTAGCCATCATAATGGATGGCAACGGACGCTGGGCAAAAGAGAGAGGTCATATACGAACTAAAGGGCATGAAAAAGGGGCTGATGTTACCCGAAACATTACCCAATATTGTGCAGAACATCCAACAATAGAAACCGTAACTTTTTATGCATTTAGTACAGAAAATTGGAAACGACCAAAATATGAAGTAAGTTTTTTAATGAAACTTCTTGATTCATGGTTACGCAAAGAACTTGAAACATATCATAAATTTGGAGCAAAGTTTGAAACAGTTGGAAATATAGAGGGATTCTCCCCTAAACTTCAAGAGACTATCGCTTATATCAAAAAAGAGACGGCTCATCATACAAATGTAACGCAGATTTTAGCATTAAACTATGGGTCAAGAGAAGAGATAGCAAAAGCAGCTTCCCGTTTAGCTAAACGGGATGAAGAGATTACAGAAGAGAGCTTAGGAGCTGAACTTAATACCCCTTATACTGATATAGACCTTATGGTTCGTACCAGTGGAGAACAGAGACTCTCTAACTTTTTACTTTGGCAATTGAGTTACTCTGAATTTTATTTTACCAACACACTTTGGCCAGACTTTACACCTACTGAACTTGAAGATATTATTGAACAATACGTTGATAGAAACAGACGCTTTGGAGGTGTTTAATGGCTGAATTAGTAATCGCTCTATTTATATTTGTTTTTGGTATCTTAATTGGTTCATTTTTAAATGTCGTTATTTATCGTATTCCCAAGGGCGAAAGCATTGTTTTTCCCTCATCTAAGTGTCAATCGTGTCAAACACCTCTAAAGTGGTATCATAACATTCCTATTTTCTCATGGTTATTTTTACGAGGAAAATGTGGATTTTGTTCTGAAAAGATTTCTCTACAATACCCATTAATCGAATTAACAACGGGACTTATCGCTGTTTCACTTTTTTATAAACTGGGTCTCGTTTGGAATTTACCTATTATATTTGCTGTCTTTACATTACTGTTAGCTTTGGTCATGATTGATTTCAAATACATGGAAATTCCAGACAGTTTAAATCTGCTTGCATTAGCTCTTGCCGTTATTACCCCTACAATTTTAGACTCCATACAAGATGCTCTTTTAGCAGTAGGTGGACTTACCTTATTACGCTACTATCTTAGCTATTTCCTAAAAAAAGAAGCCATGGGAGAAGGAGATATTATTGTAGCAGGAACAATGGGGGGCTTACTAGGGTTTCCTCTTTTTTTCTATGCTCTCTTTCTTTCAGCCATATTAGCAATCGTTCCATCGTTGATGGCACAAAACGAAGAGAAAGCCGTTCCCTTTGTTCCATTTTTAGCCATAGCAACCTTTATTGTCTATCTCTTTGATACCCAAGTTCATCAACTTGTAGAGTTTATCATCTATGGCTAATTATAAAAAGGTTACGATTGGTGCGTATCTGTCCCAAAATTTTACAAGCTCTTTTTTAACCATATTTTTACCCCTATTTTTTATAGGGGCTTTAGTATTTATTATCAAAATATCGGCATTAACAGCCTCGATACAAATAAACTTTATAGAGATGATTCAGCTCTTTTCCTATAATCTTCCTTCTATTCTTTTTTATACCCTTCCCATCTCATTCTTGGTTGCTATAGTTGTGACCCTTTTACGTTTATCAAATGATAATGAACTAATGGCCCTTTTTGCTTTAGGAAAAAAATCACAATCTATTATGTACCGTTTTTTCTTTATCTCTACCCTTTTTTCCATTATATTACTGATTCTATCTTTGGGTCTTATGCCAAAAACAAAACAACAATTCAACTCGTTTAAACATGAAAAAGCATCTCAAGCACAGGTTAATATTAACCCCTCTCAACTGGGTCAAAAATTTGGAAACCTTTTTGTCTATGTTAAAAGTAAAGAGAACACAACTCTAAAAGATGTTGTCATCTACAATAAAGATAAAGAGCATAGCGACCAACTTTTTATAGCAAAAAGTGCCAGTATAAAAAACGTTAACTCTTTAGTTACACTAACACTAAACAATGGCTCGGGCTATACCTTTTCAGAAGATAGTCTAAAAGAGATTAACTATCAACAGATGCAAGTGTTTCAAAATTTAAACAGCGACGAATTTACCTACTCAAATATTATTGCCTACTGGACAGCCCTTTCAAAAACGTGGCGAAAGGGAAAAATTTTCTTTTTTATCTATATCTCTTTGATTCCTATGATGGCTCTCTATATTATTGCCTCTTTTTCGATTATCAATCCACGTTATCAAAAAAATTATGCTTACCAAGTTTTAGGATTAACAACCATTGGACTCTATGCAATAGCAACACTTCTTAAAAATCAAGGAACTCCTTTGCTTTTAGGTATCTCTATTCTAAGTACCTTTATTATTGGTATTCTTCTATTTAGAAAAAATGTTCAACGGTACTTTTAATGAACCGACGAGTTAAAGCAATTATTGCTTATGATGGTGGCTATTTTCAAGGATTTCAAAAACAAAAGAGTACAAAAAACACCATTACAGGGCATATTGAAAAAGCCTTAAATTCTATGGGAATTACAGATGATATTCGTGGAAGTGGACGAACCGATGCAGGAGTACATGCTACGGGACAAGTTATAGATTTTACTATTCCCACCTTTTGGAAAGATTTGTTAAAACTAAAAATAGCCCTTAATAGAAAGCTTAAATACATCTCTTTTAAACACATCTCCTTTATAGAAGAAGATTTTCATTCACGATTTTCAGCAAAAAAAAGAGTCTATCGCTATGTTTTTAAAACAAGGAAACCATCTATTTTTGAACAAAATCATGTAGCCTACTACCCTACTTTTAATAAAACTCTCTTAATCCAAGCCTTAAAATGCTTTGAAGGAGAACATGACTTTTCTAACTTTATTAAAACAGGTAGCATTACACATACCAATGTACGTTCTATCTATAAGGCTTATTACAAGAACTATAAAGAGCATCATGTTATCTATTTTGAAGCCAATGGTTTTTTACGCTCACAAGTAAGAATGATGGTTCAAGGTGCAATGCTCGTTGCGTTAGAAGATTGGAGTTTAGAAAAACTTCAAAAACAACTGCAACAAAAAGAAAAAAGTATGACAAAACTTGCTCCTCCCGAGGGTTTATACTTGGCTCGGATTATCTATTAACACCTCGTTACTACTATATATTTTACAGTTTTTCCAAAAATATAACAATATAAAATTTTAATATATACATTCAAATAATATAACTTTATAAAAATTATTTTTTATAGTAAAAAATTGTGATAATAAGTAATACATATAATAATTATTACTTATTTATATAATAAAATGGCAAATAAAAGTTTTGCATAAGATGTTCTTCTATAGAATATAATTTAGACTTATAAAAAGAGCTTTCTACTCTTAGAAAATAAGCTATAAATTAAGGAGGGGTATTTATGCAAGTTGAAATTTCAAGAAGAAGATTTCTACAAGGTAGTGTTGCAATGAGTGTAATTGGTGGTACAACATTCTCTGCTACAAACCTTTTTGCTAGTCATGAAGAGTCACATTCAGGTGTGCCAAAATCCATTACTACAAAAACAGGTACAGGAGAAGCCACAGACGTGGCAACACTGTGTGAAATGTGTGTTAACAAATGTGCGGCAATCGCACGAGTGGAGAATGGAGTTGTTACAAAACTCAATCCAAATCCAATGTTTCCAAAATCAAAAAACATGTTATGTCCACGAGGAAATGCAGGAATTCAAGCACTATATGACCCGGATAGATTAAAGTATCCAATGATTCGTGTTGGTGAAAAAGGGGAAGGTAAATTTAAAAGAGTATCGTGGGAAGAAGCCTATGATGCAATTTTAAATGGTACAGATAAATTTCCAGGTATGGAAAAAATTCTTGATGAAGAGAAAGACAACCGTTCATCATTTCTTTTCTGTGCAGGAGAAGGTATGGCAGAACATACATTTAAACAGTTTTACTCTGCCTTTGGGTCAGCAAACTGGTTGAATCATGGTTCGATTTGTCTACAAACCGTCTCTTCTGGTTATGGTCTTACTCTAGGGGCATATCCACAAGCTGATTTAGATAATGCTAACTATATTATTATGGCT
>CAYPCV010000090.1:0-5446 GCA_964409295.1 uncultured Sulfurovum sp. | reverse complement strand
TAGTCTCGAAATAACCTCCCTCCGAATAGGAGGGAAAACGAACAATGGTCACATTAGGCCTTGCTGTCGCATCGGCGTCTCGAAATAACCTCCCTCCGAATAGGAGGGAAAACGAAACGATCAACAATGGGTAGTCACAGTAGTGGGTCTCGAAATAACCTCCCTCCGAATAGGACAATGCCAATGAAATAAGCAAAAAACGATAAAATATCAAATTAAAAAGTCCAATCAAAAAAGAGTAAAAAATGATAAAAAAAAGACATTAAAAAAGTTAGTAAGACTAAGAAAGAAAATAAATTCAAAAGCAATAATAGAGAAATATAAAATAGGAATGAAAAGCTTTACAAGAAAGACAAAAATGAACTTTGCAGAGATGACATTATTTATAATGAATATGGTTAGTAAAACAATGCAAAGAGAGATAAATGATTTTGTAAAAAATGTAAAAAAGAAACAAATTAATTATTCAAAAAGTGCCATAAGTAAAGCTAGAGTAAAAATTAGTCCAGAGCTGTTTAAAGAATTAAACAATGGATTTGTTCAAGATATTTATGAAGATAAAGAAGAAGTAAAATTATATAGAGGGTTTAGAATATTTGGAGTAGATGGGTCAAGATTAGAACTTCCAAATATGACAATAGCAAAAGATAAAAAACAGAGTGATGATATAAAAGAGATATATGGACAAGTAAGTGACCATAATGGAAAATATGCAGTAATGCCAAGAGTCTCAATTATACATGATTTAGAGAATAATATTGTTGTTGATG
Organism: uncultured Sulfurovum sp.; assembly: GCA_964409295.1. Classification (GTDB taxonomy): domain Bacteria; phylum Campylobacterota; class Campylobacteria; order Campylobacterales; family Sulfurovaceae; genus UBA1140. The sequence goes on along the minus strand of CAYPCV010000090.1, from coordinate 4,676 downwards.
GCATATTAAATAGCCTCCATTCAAGTGAAGGATTTATGGCAATAGAGCATCTTGAACACTTGCTCAAACTAAATAAAGATACAAAACAAAAATATAAAGATTTAATAATATATGATAGAGGATACCCATCAATGGGGCTTATTACATATCATTACAAGAATAATATTAATTTTCTAATGAGAATAAATAGTAAATCATTTAAAGCTGTTCAACTATTTAGAAGAAGTAAAAAGAGTGATGAGATAATTGAATTAGAAGTTACACCTACTATTCTAAGAAATATGTCAAAAGAGACACATCATCCTGCAATAAAGCAATTAAAGAATGAGCTAAAAGCAGGAGATAAAATAAAAGTAAGAGCAATTAAAGTTGTTCTTGAAAATGGAGATATTGAGGTATTATTAACATCTTTATTATCGCAAGATATTTATAAAACAGAGATATTTAAAGAGTTCTATTTTAAAAGATGGGGAGTAGAAATTTCTTATGATATTTTAAAAAATATATTTAATATAGAGAATTTTACAGGTTTGACACAAGTAGCTATTAATCAAGATTTCTTTGCTATTATCTTGACAAATAATATTTGTTCTTTGGTTATGAGTGATGTAATGGAGGAAAAAGTTAGCTTATACAATAAGAAAAAGAAGAGAAAATATTTTTATCAATTAAATAGAAACTTTTCTATTGGTTGCATGAAAGATAAGTTGGTTTTAATGCTCATGAAAAACACTCGTATTGAAAAAATATATCACTTAATTGAAGATGAAATTATCTCCAATTTAGTACCTATAAAACCTGATAGGAGTTTTCCTAGAAATAGGAACTCTAGTACTAAGTTTCCTGTTGCTAAAAAAGATGGTTTTTAGGTGCTCTTAGGCTTATTTCATTGGCATTGCCGTCCTCGGTGGGAACGCATACGAGAACTCAATTATTTAAAAACTCTCATATACACTCCCACACAGGAGCGATGGGAGCGAGTCTAAAATGGAATTGAAGTAATTTTCATTGACGAAGCTTATACTTCTAAGACATCTTGTGTTAATGGAGATGTTTTAGCAGTGCAAACTAAATCAAAAAGCAATCAAAAAACCACAGTTAATGAGTTTAAAGGTACTCGTGCTAAAAGGGGATTGTTCAAAGATATTGTGCTAAATAAAATTTGGAATGCAGACCTAAATGGAGCAGTCAATCACATTAAAGTAGCTTTTGATAGCTGTTTTAAGTGGTTAAAAGATGCTCTTTTTAGGTAAATAATGAGAAGTTACCTTTTATCTTCTCTATGTTTATATTTTGGCAAGATGGTTCTGCATAAACACCTAAGGTCAAAAGTATGATTAATAGTATTTTTCTAGTCACTTTTTACTCCTTAATTTCATACTGGACACTTCCTTTCTTTTAAATAAATTTTAGAAATGTCTTAAATATATAGTACATCACATAAGGTATATATAAATATGTCAAAACAAGACCCATCACCAAGAACCAATCTCTTTTTATGTTACTTCTTTTTATAAATTTTTGAAGCAAATACCCATAGATGACAGAAGCCACTATAATCACTATTATAATTTCAAAACTAGACGATGCCAATATGGTATCTGGTCCAATTGCTCCAATGAATCCATCTATTGCTGCCAAAGAAGAACCCACTACAAACATGATAAAAATATGCATATTAATATATGTAGCTACCAGATAGTTGACCTTAAGAGAATACTCCCACCATAAAATAGCACCTATAGAGAACAATACCATCGAACCCGACATCAAAACTTGCCACAAGTAACAACTACAATGAAGCTCTGAATCAATATGCACAATATGTTCAGTAGGACACAATGGAATATAAATTAATAGATTCGCAACAACTATTACAAGCATGAAATTTATAGCCAATACTCCTAATAAAAATATAATATTTTTAAACATAGCTACTATTTCTTTTTTTCCCTTGCCAAAGAATCTACCTCTTTTAACAATGTTGGAAAACGATATTTTCCATGCATTAAAGCAATAGCTTCTTTCGCTTTTTCTAAAGAAAAGTTTATGCTAGTGATGTATAAAGGTTTACTGCTTTCCCCTCTTAAAAGTTCACACTCTTTAGGTGTGTCTCCAAACTTTGCTTTAGCTACACCAATGATAGGTACTTTTTTCTCTAATGCGTTGTAAAGATATAAACCTAAACCTTTATGTGTCGGCTCATCTAACCAAACATATCCATCTACAACAATAAGCTCAATATCACTCAACCCTTTCAGTGCTTCTAACAAACATGGTAACTCTCGTTTATAGAACTCTCCTGATACATAAGGCATTATCTCTTCTATAAAATGAGTTTTTACATAACTTACTTTTTCATCTTCCCAATTTTCAAAACCTAAACAAGCCACAACAGCACTTTCGTTACCTTTATATTGTACATCTAATACATATTTCATGCTAAACCTCTATCATTTTTTTATTCATTCGCAAAGAGACCTTAACCCCTTTGGCTTTTAACTCTTTAGCGACAAACTGTAACTTCTCATTATTTACCCAAATTTACCTAAAAAGAGGTGCTTAAAAAAAATGAAATCCCACAAAATAGGCATTCTAGTTTTAAGAAATATCCAAAAAGTGGTGAAAAAAGTAAATAATGAGAAGTTACGACAAACTTAATGGTATCTGCCAAATCACTCATCATATCTATATCTATTTCAATATCTAAATCAGATAGTTTTTCTAAATTAAGTAGTGCATGGTAACTGCTTTTAGTTAAAGAAGAATAACGAAAAGACAACTCTTCTACTTTCTCCATCCCTTTATTTTCCCATAAAGCATCAAATACTTCATCATTCACACCACCTCCATAAAAAGAAAGTCTCTTATTGGCTTTTAATATAGGGGATGTGTCATGAATTTCCACTTTTACTTCTATCCTCTAAAAGAATTTTAGAAACTGGATTAAACGTTAAATGCATAAATTGGGACAGGCTACTTTATATAATACGCTGTTTCAAAAGAGTTAAACAAATCTCTATAGACTTTTAAGTTTTTATGATATTTATCTTGTTCTACTTTTGGTAGGTTTAAGAACTCTGCTTTTTTAAAGGCTTTCTCTGTGATTACTTTTCTATCGGTTATGACATCGGGTAGGAGTTCTGTGTTTTCTTCATCTCCTAATATTTTTTTAAAGCCATAATCGGTAAATGGGTTTATGTATTTTTTATGGATGCACATGATGAACCTTTACTTTTTTTCTTATTTTGAGTATATCGTAAGTTTGGTTTGTGTTTATTGTACTCATATTCACGGTAATTCAAATTTAAACGCTAAGGAAGAAAACTTGCATTATCGTGGAGTTGAAGTCTAAGTCCAAAAGCCTTGCATACTTTTTAACAACCTCTTTTATAATTCTCTATAGCTGACAATTTCTTGGCACGATTCTCTTTCTCCTTAATCTATGCCTAACACTCTAACGATATATTATTCAAAATTTCGACAATCAACCCAAGAAACACTCTTTTGTTTTCTATATTCATTTAACTGTTCAACTACTTTAATGGCTTTTGGATGAATGTCATGAAACAAGATAATACCCTTACGATGAAGTAGCATTAACGTTAACACTCTGTCTTCTATTTTCTTTGCACTAAGTTTTCTATTCCAATCTTGTGAATCAATATTCCAAAGCATTACACTGTCATTTAAAGTTGCTAAATATCCAATAAGCTTTTTATGTCGTTGTCCATAAGGTGGTCTAAACCAAACTTTATTTTGAAGGGTGTTCTGTAAGTTGTTATTTGTAATTAAAGCTCTTGTTTTGTCATAAGAGGACTGCCATGTCTTAAGTCGTTGATGTGACTTATGTATGAATCCATGTGAACCTACACAAGAACCACTATAAAGCTTTTTAATCTTTTTTTTACCATATATGCTTAATGATTTTTCTAAGTTTTTACCTAGAACAAAAAAGAGTCCATGAATATTTTTTTCTTGCAATAAAAGCGTAAGTTCCTTTGTTCTTTTATATTTTGGACCATCATCAAAAGTTAGAAGAAATTCACCATCGCTGGAATCAAATCCTTGGACTTCTGAAACATCTAACTTCTCTATCTCTGAGGTAGTCTTAGGAAAAAGTGCAGCTAAACGTGCTTGTTCATACAGATAGTAAGTAAAAAATGTTTGAGACGCTTTGAACCATTTTTTCTTATTGGGTTTTGGCTTGTATTCTCTAGCCATTATGGCTAACTCTGCCCATGAATTTACTTTTTTACATAAGTTATTTGAAGAGATACATGTTGCTTGAGCCAATTGAAAGTTCTGAAGTAACTTCTCTTTTGTAAATGTTTTCCATTTTTGAACAGAGAGAAGATTTACTTTTTTTCTTCCTACAAATTTTTTAAGAGCTGTTTTGGTACTTAAATTTGTATTGATAATCTGTTTCACATAAGATAAAATTTCATGACGTGATGCCTTGTCAAAAGTACTTTGGGAGGACAATGACTCTCCCCATAATTCTCTGTCAAAAGTTGCCACTTTTGTTGGTCCTACAGCATGAATGTAGATGCTCAATACTAACAGTGTTTTTAATATTTTCAATAAATTCCCTTTTATTATAAAAATTTATATATACTACCTAAGATTCAATATAAATAAGGAAAAAAATGAAAAAATTACTTACAACATCACTT
>CAYPCV010000089.1:0-5379 GCA_964409295.1 uncultured Sulfurovum sp. | reverse complement strand
CGAGATGGCAAAGCTCACAGAGAATAGCTTTCGAGATACTAATATAGCCTTTGCAAATGAACTTAGTATCCTCTGTGATAAGTTTGATATAGATGTATGGGAACTCATAAAACTAACCAATAGACACCCAAGAGTAAATGTCCTAAAACCAGGAGCAGGTGTAGGTGGACACTGTATCGCTGTTGACCCTTGGTTCATTGTCCATGCTGGTGGAGAAGATGCCAAAATGATTCGTACAGCGAGAGAGGTTAATACCTATAAAACAGAGTGGGTAATTGAAAAGATTAAAAATGAGGCTTTAAAGTTTGAACATGAGCATGGAAGAGGAGCAAAGATTGCTTGTATGGGGTTAGCATTTAAGCCCAATATTGATGACCTTAGAGAGTCACCTGCTCTTTATATAACCAGAAGATTGATTTCTGATGGGTTTGAGATTTTGGCAGTTGAACCCAATATTGAAAGTTTTGATGAGTTTGAAATAGTGAAGTATAAAAAAGCTATAGATAACGCAGATATGGTTATATTTTTAGTTGGGCATGATGAGTTTAAAGAGTTAAATATAGAAAATAGTTTAGATTTTTGTGGAATATTAAAAAAATGAGTCAAGTATTAAACTTAATAGGAAGAGAAAAAGAACTTTTTACAAATGATATAAAAGATTATAATCAAGAATTAAAAGAAATTATCTCTAATTCAACATTCCTAGTAATAGGTGGAGCAGGTTCAATAGGTCAAGCTGTAACAAAAGAGATATTCAAAAGAAGTCCTAAAAAACTTCATGTTGTAGATATAAGTGAAAATAATATGGTTGAGTTAGTACGAGATATTCGTAGCTCATTTGGTTATATAGATGGAGATTTTCAAACCTTTGCTCTTGATGTAGGTTCATTAGAATATGATGCTTTCATAAAAAATGATGGTCAATACGATTATGTTTTAAATCTTTCTGCATTAAAACATGTACGAAGTGAAAAAGACCCTTTTACACTTATGAGAATGATAGATGTAAATGTTTTTAATACCGATAAAACTCTTCAACAATCTATAGAAAATGGAACAAAAAAATACTTCTGTGTCTCTACCGATAAGGCAGCAAATCCTGTGAATATGATGGGTGCAAGTAAGCGAATCATGGAGATGTTTGTTCATCGTAAATCTAAAGATATTAAAGTTTCTATGGCACGTTTTGCCAATGTGGCTTTTTCTGATGGCTCACTTTTACATGGGTTTAATCAACGTATTCAAAAACAACAACCACTTGTTGCACCTAATGACATAAAACGTTACTTTGTTACGCCACAAGAGAGTGGCGAACTCTGTTTGATGTCTTGTATTTTTGGAGAGAATAGAGATATATTTTTTCCAAAACTTAGTGAGAATTTACATCTAATCTCTTTTGCAGATATTGCTGTAAAATATTTAGAAAATTTAGGATACGAACCCCATTTGTGTAAAGATGAAGATGAAGCAAGAGCTTTAGCAAAAACTTTACCTGCACAGGGAAAATACCCTTGTCTTTTTACCTCTAGTGATACCACAGGAGAGAAAGATTTTGAAGAATTTTTTACAGATAATGAGACTTTAGATATGGAACGATTTACCAATCTAGGTGTAATTAAAAATGAAGCTGATTTTGATGAAGTGTTATTAAACTCTTTTGAGCAAACTATAAAAGGTTTTAAATCTAATCTTGCTTGGAAAAAAGAAGAGATAGTTGAAGAGTTTTTTAAAATGATACCAAACTTTGGACACAAAGAGACAGGTAAGTATTTAGATGGGAAAATGTAAGATGTATAAAAATGTAGTTGATTTTATCCAAGAAACTTATGGAACAAAAGATTTTTTACCTTTGCATGAACCACAATTTATAGGTAATGAAAAAAAGTATATAAACGAAGCAATAGATTCTACTTTTGTTTCAAGTGTTGGTAAATATGTCATAGAGTTTGAAGAGATGATGGCTAAATTTGTAGGTAGTAAATATGCAATTGCTACTTCAAATGGAACATCTGCATTACATATAGGCTTAAAGATTGTAGGTGTAGATGAACATACAGAAGTGATTACACAACCTTTGACTTTTATAGCCACGGCTAATGCCATTGCTTACTGTAATGCACAACCGATATTTATAGATGTAGATAGAGATACCCTAGGTTTATCAGCTGAAAAGTTAGAGGTTTTTTTAGAAGAGTCAACTTTTATGAATGAGAATAGTGAATGTATAAATAAAACTACTAATAAAGTTATAAAAGCCTGTGTTCCCATGCACACTTTTGGACACGCTTGTAAAATAGAAGAGATTGTATCTATTTGTGATAAGTACAATATTGCAGTAGTAGAAGACTCAGCAGAGAGTTTAGGTTCTTACTATAAAGGTCAACATACAGGAACATTTGGAAAAGTGGGTATTTTTTCTTTTAATGGTAATAAAATCATTACCACAGGTGGTGGGGGTATGATTGTAACGGATGATGAAGCGTTAGCCAAACGTGCCAAACACATTACAACTACGGCTAAAGTTCCTCATCCTTATGAATACATTCACGATGAAGTGGGTTACAACTACAGACTAACCAATTTAGCAGCAGCGATGGGTGTTGGTCAGATGGAGAGTTTGGAGTTTTTTATAGGAAAACAACGTGAATTGGCTTCTGAGTATAAAGAATTTTTTAAAGATAAAGCTATAGAGTTTATTGAAGAGCCTAAAGATTCTACTTCAAACTATTGGCTCAATGCAGTACTTTTAAAAGATAAAAAAGCAAGAGATGAGTTTTTAAAATATACCAATGACAATGGCGTAATGACCCGTTCTATTTGGCGACTAATGAACAGACTAGAAATGTTTAAAGATGCTCAATGTGGAGACCTTTCTAATGCCCAATGGTTAGAAGATAGAGTTGTTAATATTTCGAGTTCGGTAGTGTTGTAATGGAAAAAATTCTTTTAGTTGGTGGTGGTGGTCATTGTAAATCGGTTATTGATGTGATTGAACAAGAAGGTAAATATAAAATTGCTGGAATCATTGATAAAAAAGAGTTAATTGGTCAAGATGTTTTAGGATATAAAGTGATTGCTTGTGATGATGATTTGGAAAAATTATTTTCACAATATAAATATGCTTTTGTAACGGTTGGACAGATAAAATCAAATAGTTTAAGAGTAAAGCTTTTTAATATCTTAAAAGAGATTGGCTATGAATTACCTGTGATAATCTCTCCTTTTGCATATGTTTCAAAACATGCAGAAATAGAGGAAGGAACAGTTGTTCTTCATCATGCGTTAGTAAATGCAAATGCTAAGATTGGAGTAAATTGTATTATCAATACAAAGGCTTTGATAGAGCATGATGCAAGAGTTGAAGATAACGTTCATATAAGTACGGGAGTCATCATAAATGGTGGCGTTGTTGTAAAAGAAAATACCTTTGTAGGAAGCAATACAACAACAAAAGAGTATATTGAATTAAATGGATTTATAAAAGCAGGAGGAGTAGTTAAATGAGTGTTTTTATTATAGCAGAAGCAGGTGTAAATCATAATGGCTCTATTGAATTGGCTAAAAAGCTTATTGATGTAGCCAGTGATGCAGGAGTTGATGCTGTTAAGTTTCAGACCTTTAAATCTGAAAATTTGGTTTCTAAAAATGCTGTTAAGGCTGAGTATCAAAAAGAGACAACAGATGCTAGTGAATCGCAGTTTGATATGTTGAAAAAATTAGAACTGGATGTTGATACACATCATAAACTCATTGCTTATTGTAAGAATAAAAACATACTATTTCTCTCTACTCCTTTTGACCATGATAGTATTGATATGCTTAATGACTTAGGTTTAAAGATATTTAAAATTCCTAGTGGAGAAATTACAAATTTACCTTATTTACGACATATAGGCTCTTTAAATAAAGAGGTAATCTTATCTACAGGTATGGCAGACATGGGAGAGATAGAAGATGCATTAGATGTTTTAATAGATGCAGGAACGCTAAAAGAAAAAATAACCGTGCTTCATGCGAACACCATGTACCCAACACCTATGGAAGATGTTAACTTAAGAGCAATGGTAACCATAGGAAATACGTTTGATGTAGCTTATGGATACAGTGACCATACTTTAGGAATAGAGGTAGACATAGCTGCTGTGGCAATGGGTGCAACTTGCATTGAAAAGCATTTTACGCTTGATAAAACGATGGAAGGTCCAGACCATAAAGCCTCTTTAGAACCTGATGAATTAAGCTCAATGGTAAAAGCCATAAGAAATATAGAAATTGCTTTAGGTTCATCAGTTAAGAAGCCCAGCCCTAGTGAAACTCCTAATATTAAGATAGCACGAAAATCTATTGTTGCTTCTTCTAGTATAAAAAAAGGAGAAGTTTTTACGGAAGATAATTTAGCTGTTAAACGACCAAGTATAGGTATAAATCCTATGAGATGGGATGAAATCGTTGGAACGGTAGCAATTAGAGATTATAGTAGTGATGAGTTAATATGAATAAAAGAAAAATATGTGTGGTAACAGGAACTCGTGCAGAGTATGGGTTACTCTATTGGCTTATGAAAGAGATAGAAGCAGATAAAGCATTAGAACTTCAACTGATAGTTACAGGAATGCATTTAAGTCCAGAGTTTGGATTGACTTATAAAGAGATAGAAAAAGAGTTTAAAATAGATAAAAAAATCGAGATGCTTTTATCTTCAGATTCTGCTATTGGAATTTCTAAATCGATGGGCTTGGCTCAAATCTCTTTTGCAGAAGCATATGAGGATTTAAAACCTGATATTTTAGTAGTTTTAGGAGATAGATATGAAATTTTTTCTGCTGTAAGCTCTGCGATGATAGCCAATATCCCCATTACTCATTTACATGGTGGAGAGACAACGGAGGGTGCTTTTGATGAGTCTATACGGCATAGTATTTCAAAGATGAGTCATTTACATTTTACAGCTACTGATGAGTATAGAAATAGAGTTATTCAATTAGGAGAACATCCAAGTAGAGTATTTAATGTAGGTGGTTTAGGAATTGATAATATTAAAAAACTTGAACTTCTAAGTAAAGAAGAATTTGAACAATCTATTGATTTTAAATTAAATAAAAAAAATATATTAATTACTTTTCATCCTGTAACATTAGAAAGCTCAACTGCTAAAGAACAGTTTCAAATTTTACTTGATGTTGTAGATGAATTGGAAGATACAAATATTATTTTTACAAAAGCCAATTCCGATACCGATGGTCGAGTTATTAATAGTATGATAGATGAGTATGTAGTTAAAAATAGTCATAAATCAGTAGGTTTTACTTCTTTAGGACAACTTCGATATTTGAGTGCTTTGCAGTATGTCGATGCAATGGTAGGTAACAGTTCTAGTGG
>CAYPCV010000088.1:0-2704 GCA_964409295.1 uncultured Sulfurovum sp. | reverse complement strand
GATTGCAGGAAAAGAGCAGAGTAAAAAGATGATAGTAGGTCTAAAACGGGCTGGTATTAATAGGACTATTATTTCAAAAGAAAATAATCTTAAGATAGATGCTGAAATCTATAAAGAAGAGAAAAACCATGCAGGATATTTCTCTAATAATATCTTTAGTCCTGTCTCTATTGTTCGAGATAATCTTGATTATGATATAGCGTCAATTATTAGAGACTATGAGAGTAAATATCCCAATAAATTGATTGAACAAAAGAGTATTGATAGCCTATTGTCTTTGATGGTCATTAAAGTCCGTATAGCAGAAAACTTAAAAAATATTGATGCCTTACGAGAAGATTTAAAATTAGAATTAAAGCGTAGTTCTGCTTTTAATGAAAATCAACAAGTAACGACCAATTCACTTATTATGGGAAAATTTAATCGTCAATACTTCACAACAGCTTCCATTGCTCCTACTACTATTAATTTAATGGAATTGATGGAAGTCAATAGAAGTAAACTTTTAGAGTTGAACACCAACTCTTTATACCCTACAGATACGGTTTCAACAGGTATATCTATGAATGAAATCACTCATATTGATATGGAAAACCTTAGCTATAAAATGGATTTTTTCTTATGGTTTCGCTATAAAGAGGGTCTAAAAAATGTTGAAGATATAGAGTTTTTAAATGCAATGAAACCCATTAATCTTTTGGATGTTGTCAAGAACAGAGGTAACTCTATGCATAACATTGATATGAATGCAACGCTTGTAGAGAGTACCCTCTTTAACAATCAACGATACTCTCTTTATCATGTTATTGGAGAGTTTAAAACTTCTGAAGCAAAAAATTATGCCTTAGGAAGACAAAACCTCTATGTTAAATTTAGAAATAGACACATTAACCGATATAAGCTCTCTTATATTACAGATTATTTTAATACCAACAGGGGTCTCTTTTCTCCAGAATCGTCAAAAAAGAGTAACAGTTTTAAAGCGTTGAAATTTGATGTGATTGATGACCCGTCTCTGACACTTAACTATAACCTAAGCTATATTTCAAGCTCCCATAAAACAATGTTGGGTAATCCCCTTGAAACATCAAGTTCCAATAGATTTAGTCAGTTTACAGCTCAATACTCTATAAAGCCTACTTTATGGAGTATCAGGGGCATAGAGTCTTGGATTAATACCCAACTCCCAGGTGGAGAGAATAAGATAGAAATCCCAGCGATGGTTTTCTTCCTCTCTTTGTTTATGATGATTTTTATTTTTACAATTTATGGACATCAAAAAGAGCTTTTTCCAAACAGTTCAACCTACTGGTGGGTGTTGCAATTGCTCATCATATTTTTGATACTTCTTTTTGGAGAGTTTGCTTTGAGTCAAACAATTTATGATTTGAAGTATTCAATCTGGGGAAAGAATCATGTAGACACCATTGACTCATTGATGCATTACATGAACAAAACCATTGCTGTACTTTGGTGGATAGTTCCTGCTTATTACATTACCTCTGCTTTTGAGCAGTTTTTGTGGGAACCCATAAAAAGACAAACAGGAGCAGAAGTACCTAATGTCTTACGAATGTTTGTTACGATTATTGTTTATATGTTAGCCATCATGGGCATCATGGCGTTTGTTTTTGAAGTAACAGTAACCAGTTTAGCAGCCACTTCTGGTGTGTTGGCTGTGATGTTTGCCGTTGCAAGTAAAGTAGACATCTCAAATATTATCGCGGGTCTTGGAATTAGTTTCTTTAAAGTATTCAAATTGGGCGATTGGGTCAAGATTGGCGATGTAGAAGGAAAAGTAGTAGAGATGACACCTCGTTCTACCAAAGTTCTTACTTTTGACTCGTCCATTATCAATATTCCAAACACCACCGTTTCAGGTGCGATTATAGAAAACTATACCCATCCTCATAAAGCCTATCGGCTTATGATACACCTAGAAATTGTACCCGTTTACCGTTTTGAGCAGGTAGAAAAAGTGCTATTAGATGCCGTAGCATCCACTCCAAACATACTTGATACTCCCTCTCCTGTTGTTATTTTCAAAGGGCAAGGAGATTCAGCTCAAATATTTGAAATCTTTTTCTTTATTGATGATTTTTCCAAAAAAGCACTACTTTGGGAAGCAACATGGAGACGAATTTGGAGACATTTAGAACAAGCAGACATTGCCATGGCAACACCACAACGAGAAGTTTTTTTACCCAAAGCATCTACCCAAGAGATAGCTTCTGCGTTAACCGTACTGAATAACTATGCTCACTTTGATGCTTTATCACAAGAGGCTAAAGAGGAACTTTCTAAAAAGCTCATAGAGAAAAGTTACCATGCAGGAGAGACTATTTTAGAGAGTAATTCACTAGACCCGTCTCTTTTCATCATTACAGAGGGCGTTGTCTCGTTTAAAAATGCAATAGATGGAAAAGAGCTTAAACGCTTAGGGGTAGCAGAAGTGTTTGATAGAGATAATGTAGCGATTGATGTTGATGTTATTGCTAAGACAGATACTAAGGTATTTATACTAAAAGATAGGGAAGAGTTGATGTAATGGAATTGTAAGTGATTAACCCAACTTCATCATCCAAAATTTCAAAAAGCCATATTCTAGGTCTTCTCTCCAACACCAAATAATTTACCTGCACCACATCTAATATCTATATATAAAACCTACTAACCTCCCCAGCTTGATGTCCAATCTCTAAAG
>CAYPCV010000087.1:0-3074 GCA_964409295.1 uncultured Sulfurovum sp. | reverse complement strand
AACATTGTAAGAGGAAACATCAATACAGCTGAAGCAAAAATTGGAGGAATAACCCCTGCAAGGTTCACTTTAATTGGAATATAGTTCATAACTCTTTTATCTTGATTTTGCATAATTGTTTTTCTTGAGTAAGAGATAGGAACCCGTCTCTCTCCAAGCTCAACATAGATAATTGCAAAAATAGTAGCCAAAATAATAACCAACATTGCGATTACTGCCAAGAACGATAATTCGCCTGTATTTACCGATGTCATAGTATTAGAAATCGCCGAAGGAATTCCAGAAACAATACCAGCAAAAATAATCAATGAAATACCATTACCAATACCAGACTGAGTAATACGCTCTCCAATCCACATTAATAACATTGTACCTGTTAACATAGAAGTTGTTGTCAAAACAGTAAAGGTTACAGGATCAATTAAAACAGCTCCATTCATCGCTTGAAGTCCCATTGAGACACCAAATCCTTGAATAATAGTAATAAAAATGGTTGCATAACGAATAATCTGCATGTACTTTTGCATCCCATCACGCTCTTTTTTCATTTGACCAATAGCAGGGAAAGTTGCAGCAAGAAGTTCCATTACAATCGATGCTGTAATGTAAGGCATAATTCCTAATGAAATAATAGAGAATCTTTGAATAGCTCCTCCAGAGAACATGTTCATCATGCCCCCAATACCACCACTGCCATCAAAAAATGAGGCAATAACGGCAGTGTCTACACCAGGAACTGGTACGTATGCTAAAACTCTATAAGCAAATAGAAATCCAAAAGTAATCAGTATCTTTTGAGTTAAAGCATTACTCATGGCTACTTACCACTCGTTGTAACAGCTTCGTCTTTAATTTTAGCTACTAAATCTTTAGCACTTGTACCAATAAGTTTTACTTTTGTTACAGATTTTTGAAGTCTATATACAGACGCAATTGTCTCCATAGTAATCTCATCAAGCTCTGCAACGGCTTTGTTTTTATCCACATTAATTGAGTGTGGTTTGATTACTCTAGAAGTAAAACCAATTTTTGGTAATCTTCTGTAAAGTGGCATTTGACCACCCTCAAAACCTCTTTTAGCTGAGTAACCTGTTCTTGACTTCTGACCTTTGTTACCACGTCCTGAAGTTTTACCAGTTCCTGAACCTTGACCACGACCAACACGTTTTCTGTTACGTGTTGAACCTGGTGCTGGTTGTAAATTATGTAAACCCATATCTACTCCCTTACTTTTTAATCTTTACAAGAGCATCAATAGTTGCTCTTACAAGGTTATTAGGGTTGTTTGAACCCAATGATTTAGCAATAACATCTTTAATTCCTGCAAGCTCAAATACTGGTCTCATCGCACCACCTGCGATTGTACCTGTACCTTCAGATGCTGGTCTTAAAATAATACGGCTTGCACCTGTTTTTTGCTGAACATCATGAGCAATAGTAGTACCCTTAACATTGATTTTTACAAGGTTTTTAAAAGCATCATCAACTGCTTTTTTAATAGCATCTGGAACCTCTTTTGCTTTACCTGTACCATAACCAATCGTACCATTTTTATCGCCAATTACTACAAGAGCTGTAAATCTAAAACGTCTACCACCCTTTACAACCTTAGTAACACGACCGATGTTTACAATTTTCTCTTCAAACTGTTCTCTATCAATATTTTCTGCTAACATCTACTCTCCTTAAAACTTAATTCCAGCTTCTCTAAGAGCGTCTGCAAATGCTGCAACAACACCATGATAGAGGTAACCGTTTCTATCGAAAACAATTGTTTCAATATTTTTAGCTTTAAGAGCATCAGCCATTGCAGCACCAACTTTTTTAGCATCTTCTTGATTTGATTTTAAACCCATCTTTTTACCATCAGCAGATGCTAGTGTTACACCAGCAACATCATCAATTGCTTGTGCATAAAAGTGCTTATTTGATTTAAATACAGAAACTCTTGGAAGTTCAACTGTTCCTGAAATTTTACCTCTTACTCTTCTTTTACGTTGAGTACGAAGCTTGTTTTTTCTTTTTTGAATACTTTTTAACATACTACACTCCTACTATTTAGCTGATTTTCCAGCTTTTCTGATAATTGTCTCATCAGTATACTTCACACCTTTACCCTTGTACGGTTCTGGTGGTCTAAAGCTTCTAATTTCAGCTGCAGCTTGTCCAACAACTTGTTTGTCAGAACCCTTAAGTGTAATAATGTTTTTGGTAACAGTAACCTCTAATCCTTCAGGAATAGCAAACTCAATTGGGTGTGAGAAACCAAGTTGAAGATTAAGTGTTTTACCTTGAACCGCAGCTCTATAACCAACACCATTAATCTCAAGACTTTTTTCAAAACCTTTATCAAGACCTTCAATAATATTTGCAAACAACGCTCTGTACGTTCCCCAAAAAGCTGAACTCTCTTTTGATTCTCCAGCTCTTGCAAAAGTTACTTCAGCACCATCAATAGAGATTTCAACTCTTCCATGAGTCTCAAGTCTTTTTTCTAAGTTACCTTTTTTTGCAACCAAAGTAGTACCATCAAGTGATACATCAATACCGTTAACAACAGTTACTGGTTTTTTTCCAATTCTTGACATACCTACTCCTTACCAAATACTACAGATTACTTCGCCACCAACAGAGAGTTTAAATGCTTCATCATTCGCAATTACACCCTTGTTTGTTGATACAACTAATGTTCCGTAACCATTTTTGAAAGATCTTACTTCTGATGCACTTTGGTAAACACGTCTACCTGGCTTAGAAATTTTCTTAATTTCATTGATTACACTGTGACCATTTTCATCATACTTAAGTACAACTTTAATTGTTTTCTTTGGTCCATCTTCTTTTACTTTAAAACTCTCAAGGTAACCCTTGTCTACTAAAATAGAAACTGTAGCCTCAATTGTTTTTGAGTGAAGAAGTGTCGTTACGTCTAGTCTTCTTTGTGCAGCATTTCTTATTCGAGTAAGAGAGTCTGCAATTATATCTGTCATCATCTTTTACTTCTCCTTACCAGCTTGATTTTTTCATACCAGGGATTAAACCCTCGTTTGCCATTTTTCTTAAACAAATTCTAC
>CAYPCV010000086.1:0-5916 GCA_964409295.1 uncultured Sulfurovum sp. | reverse complement strand
GACAACTTAAGAGTTGCAGAAATTGGGCCTGGCTTAGGTGATCTAACCAAAGAGTTGGTTACAACTCGAAATGTCACAGCATTTGAGGTTGATAAAAGATTATGTGAACATCTCCAAACAACATTTAGTGAATCTATCCACACTGAAACACTAACGATAAACTGTGGAGATGTGCTTAAAAATTGGGAAAATAACTTACTGCTAAATGAGCCTTATCATTTGGTTGCAAACCTTCCTTATTATATAGCCACCAATATTATCTTGAAAGCATTAAAAGATGAAAATTGCCAATCTGTTTTGGTAATGGTTCAAAAAGAGGTAGCTGAAAAGTTCTCAGCACAATCAGGAGAGAAAGCATTTTCAGGACTTTCAGTTTTAACCCAAACTGTTGGTTTTGGAGAACTACTATTTGATGTGGGTGCAGAAAACTTTGTCCCTCCTCCAAAAGTAACCTCCTCTATTCTTTTAATACGAAAAACACGCAGTGAGGATAATAAAGATTTTGAAGAGTTTTTAAAGGTTGCCTTTAAACAGCCACGCAAAAAGCTCTCTAAAAACTTGGCAACTCACTACGACAAAGATAAAATTGAAGCACTACTTCAAGATTTAGAAGTAAGTCTAACTATTCGACCTCATGAAGCTGAGACATCTATGTATCATCACTTATATAATGAATTAAACAAGGATAATATAGATGGAAGAACAAAACAATAATGAGAAAAAAGAACAGATAAGCACAACATCGGGAAATACAAATCAGACAAAACCAAGAAGAGATAGACCAGAACGTCCAAGACGTGCAGGAAATCCTCATAGAAGACCAAAAACGACAACACAACCTGTTAATGGAAATGTTCATAAAGTAGATAAAGAGGTAAATGGTAACGTAATTCCTATAGATAAAGAGGTTAATGGTAATACTCAAGAGGTAAAAAAAACACCAAACCATAAAAAACCAAAACCAAAACCAAATCCAAATAAAAATCAGCAAAAAAGTACAAGTAAGCCAAAACCTAAACCTAAACCAAACCCGAATCAAAATAAAAACAACTATAAAAAGAACAACAAAAGTGGTGGTGGAAGACGACCAAAGAAATTTGTTCCAGGACCAATGAGTGAAGCAATGAAAGCTTCTTTGGCTGAAAATGAAGCTGTAAATGACTTACGAATGAATCCATGGAAACAGATTGATGTAGGAAACCAAAATAAAATTCGATTTACACCACTAGGTGGTCTTGGCGAAATTGGTGGGAATATGGCTGTAATGGAAGATGAAGATTCTGCATTTATTATTGATGTGGGAATGTCTTTTCCTGATGAGAGCATGCACGGTGTTGATATTTTAGTTCCTGACTTCTCTTATTTACATGCAATTAAAAGCAAAATTAAAGCTGTTATTATTACTCATGCTCACGAAGACCATATTGGTGCAGTTCCCTATTTATATAAAGAGTTAAAGTTTCCTATTTATGGAACACCTTTAGCACTGGCAATGATTGAGAACAAGTTCCAAGAACATGGATTAATGGAAGATGTAAAACTTTTTAATTATGTAACAAAAAGAAAACAGTATGATATTGGTGGATTTAAAATTGAGTGGATGCACAACACTCACTCTATTGTAGATGCGTGTTCATTGGCTATTGAGAGTAAAGCAGGTACGTTTATTCACACTGCTGACTTTAAAATTGACCATACTCCTATTGATAACCAAACCATGGATTTACAACGTTATGCACACTATGGAGCAAAAGGTGTCCTTTGTCTATTCTCGGACAGTACAAATTCACATAACGCAGGGTTTACAAAATCTGAAGCTGTAGTTGGTAAAACATTTGATACGCTATTTGACCTAGCTAAAGGGCGTGTAATTATGTCAACATTCTCATCAAATACCCACCGTATCTACCAAGCAATGGAGCGTGGAATTGTTGCTGGACGAAAAATTTGTGTAATTGGTCGTTCAATGGAAAGAAACATTGAAACAACCAGACGTTTAGGTTATGTGGATATTCCAGACAAGCATTTTATTGATGCACATGAAGTTCCAAAATATCCAGAAAATCAAATACTGGTAGTAACAACAGGTTCACAAGGCGAAGCGATGGCTGCGTTATCAAGAATGGCAACCAATGAGCATCGACATATTAAATTGAAACCAAGCGATACCATTATCATCTCGGCTCATGCTATCCCTGGAAATGAGGGTTCAGTTTCAGCTCTTATGAACAAACTGGTTAAAGCTGGTGTAACAGTACGTTATAAAGATTTTGATAACATTCATGTCTCTGGTCACGCAGGGCAAGAGGAGCAAAAGCTTATTTTACGTTTAGTTCAACCTAAATTTTTCTTACCTGTTCATGGAGAGTACAACCATATTCATAAACACTCTAAAACAGCAATTTCTTGTGGGGTAGACAGTAGAAATATTTTACTCATGAGTGACGGAGACCAAATTGAGATTACTACCAAGTATCTTAAAAAAGTAAAAACTGTTAAAACAGGAAAAAGTTATATTGACAACCAAAATAACCAAGAGATTCAATCTGATGTAGTAGAAGATAGACAAAAACTTTCACTTGATGGTGTGGTTAATATTGCACTGCAAATCAATAAATCTACAAAAAAGATGGTTGGGAAAGCTGTTATAAACACTCATGGTTTAGTACCAGATAAAGAAGATAAACGTTTTGCTCATGAGATTCAGAACATGATTGAGACTTTCTTGATTAATGCCGAAGAGAAGCAACTTTCATCTCCTAAAGCGATTCAAGATGAACTACGTTCTATTGTTCGTAAATATATTATACGCACAAAAAGACGTTACCCTATTATTACGCCTGTTGTTTTTATGACATAAAAAGATTTCAAAGAGTTCTTTTAAACATATGATTTAAATTCACAAAAAAGCCTTCAAGAAACCATTTAAGTAAAATATAGCTTATTTAAGTGTATAACTAAAGGCTTTTAGCCTATTTCTGCTAAAATTCCCAAATTATTTTGGTAAAAAGGATTGTAATGAATATTACAGCAACAAAGACCGACACAGCAAACGTATTGGTAGTAGCAAAAATTGAATCTACAGACATTGAAAAGAACATTACAAAGGCAGCAAAACAACTAGCAAAAACTGCTAATGTGGATGGATTTAGAAAAGGTAAAGTACCTGTAGCCACAATCAAAAGAATGTATGCAGAGCAATTAGCTCAAGATGCTGAGAGTCAAGCAGTACAAGAGATTATTGAGTCAGCAAAAAAAGAGTTAAATATTAATCAAGCAGATATTATTTCTGACCCTACATTTAAAAAATATGAAAAAGTTGATGATGGTATTGAAGTAGAACTCACAATTTCATTACGTCCAACTATCGAAGTAGAAGGGTATGATAAATTAGCACCAAGCTATGATGAACCAACTGTAGAAGATAGTGAAATAGAAGAGAGACTTAAAACACTTCTTGACAATAATGCACCATTCAAAAAAATCACAGAAGATAGAGCTTTGGCAACAGATGACCAAGCTACATTTGATTTTGTTGGTAAAATTGATGGAGAAGAGTTTGAAGGTGGAAAAGCAGAAAACTTTGAACTTGTTATCGGTTCTGGTCAATTTATTCCTGGTTTTGAAGAGCAAATGGTAGGAATAAACAAAGGCGAAACAAAAGATTTAACTGTAATGTTCCCAGAAGATTACCAATCAGCAGACCTTGCAGGAAAAGAAGCTGTATTTACAGTGACACTAAATGAAATTAAAGCTAAATCATCAGCAGAACTTGACGAAGCTATGGTTAAACGATTAATCCCTGGCGATGATAATGCAACAGCAGATACTGTAAAAGAAAAAATTGTAGAGCAAGTTAAATCTGAAAAAGTTTCTAAACTTTATAATGAAACATTAAAACCACAACTTATCGAAGCATTGGTTGCAGAGTATGATTTTGATTTACCTCAAAACATTGTAGACCAAGAGATTGATGCACAAATTAATAATAAAGCAAAAGAGATGAGTGAAGATGAGTTAGCAGAGTACAAAGATAATGATGCTAAAATTGATGAGCTTAGAGACTCTGTAAGAGAAGATGCTATTCGTTCTGTAAAAGCTACTTTCCTTGTAGATGCGTTGGCAAGAAAAGAAGGAATTGAAGTAAACGACCAAGAAGTTTCTCAAACTATCTATTACGAAGCGATGATGTCTGGTCAAGACCCTCAACAAGTTATTGAGTACTACCAACAAAATAATCTTCTTCCTGCTGTGAAAATGGGAATGATTGAAGATAAACTTTTTGCTAAAATTATTGGTATTAATCAATAATCTCTTTCAACTTTCTATTCTCCCAAGCTTAGGCTTGGGATTCTCTTCTTTTATCAATACTTTTCTAAGTAAAAAAAGTGTATTCTCCTAACAATTAAATATTTAAAATACCAAAGGTACAAATAATGAGTTATATCCCTTACGTTGTAGAACAAACAGGTCGTGGCGAACGAAGTTATGACATCTATTCAAGACTATTAAAAGATCGTATTATTATGTTAAGTGGAGAAGTAAATGACCAAGTGGCATCAACTATTGTCGCTCAACTTCTTTTCCTTGAAGCACAAGACCCAGACAAAGACATCTATTTTTATATCAACTCCCCAGGTGGTGTGATTACTTCAGGGTTGGCAATGTTTGACACCATGAATTACATCAAACCAGACATCGTAACAATCTGTATTGGTCAAGCAGCATCTATGGGTGCTTTTTTACTCTCATCAGGGGCAAAAGGTAAGCGTTATGCACTTCCAAATGCTAGAATCATGATACATCAACCATCTGGTGGAGCTCAAGGGCAATCAACCGATATTCAAATTCAAGCCGAAGAGATTCAACGCCTTAAAGATACCTTGAATGAGATTATGGCTGAGAACTGTGGAAAGACAGCAAAAAAACTTGAAAAAGATACAGAAAGAGATAACTTTATGTCCTCAAAAGAGGCTGTTGAGTATGGGCTTATCGACCAAATTTTAACCAAGAGTTTTAGCTAAGGTTTAGAATGGTAAGAGATATTGTAATCTATCCCGATAAACGACTTAAACTTATATCAAAAGAGGTTACCCAGTTTGATAGTGAACTTCATAATCTTTTAGAAGACATGTACGACACCATGCTCTCAAAAAAGGGTGTGGGTCTTGCCGCCATTCAAATTGGTGTTGATAAACGTGTTCTTATTATTAATCTACCTGATGAAGATGATGACGATATTACTCCTCTAAAAGATGAAACATTAGAGATTATTAATCCTATTTTTATCAAAAAAGAGGGTTCATGTAAACATCAAGAGGGCTGTTTAAGCATCCCTGGTATCTATGAAGATATTGAACGTGCAGAACACATTGTGATAGAGTATCAAAACCGTTATGGAGAAAAAAAGACCATTGAAAACAATGAGTTTTTAGCCATTGCTATTCAGCATGAAATTGACCATTTAAATGGTAAAGTTTTTATCGAAAAACTCTCTATTTTAAAACGTAAAAAATTTGAAAAAGAGTGGAAAAAGAAGTTTAAATAGCAAAAAGGATGAAGCTTAAATAGCTTCTCCTGCTCTTAGCCCACAGACCCAAGCAAAATACAAATTAAATCCTCCTCTATCTCCATCCACATCCAAAACTTCTCCTGTAAAATATAAACCTTTATATTTTTTTGATTCCATTGTTCTCGGATTAATCTCTTTTGTATCTACCCCACCTGTTGCTACTTCTGCTCCTTTGTAGCCTCGGCTCCCATTAACTGTAAATTTAAAGATTTTAATTTTATCGACAATTTTTTCAAGCTCTTTAATATTTGATGATAGTAGACCTACAGTTTTATTTTGTAGCTTTAATGGTTCTAAAATAGTATCTATAAGCTTCTTATTGATAAAGCCTTGCATCCATAGTT
>CAYPCV010000085.1:0-5190 GCA_964409295.1 uncultured Sulfurovum sp. | reverse complement strand
CAAACTTTAGGTGTTGTTCTTTACTTCTCATCTATGTGGATTGCTGGTATTACACAAGGTATGATGTGGAGAGCTCACGATGAATTCGGTAACCTTGCATATTCGTTTGTTGATACGGTAACAGTTCTTCACCCTTACTATACTATCCGTGCAGTTGGTGGTCTTCTATACTTAGCTGGTGTATTTATGTGGGCATATAATATCTACAAAACTATGACATCTGGTAGAGAAGTTGAAGAAGCTGAACTTAGAAATGCATCACCTATGGGTGCTTAAAGAAAGGGGGAATAAGATATGTTTCATTGGTTAGAAAAAAGACCGTTTCTTTTTGCGGTAGGTGTATTTGTAACAATTGCTTTTGCAGGTTTGATAGAAGTGCTTCCGGATTTTGGAAAATCTTCTCGTCCAGTTGTGGGAACGAAGCCTTATTCAACTTTAGAGTTGGCAGGTCGTCATGTTTACATTAAAGATTCGTGTAATGCATGTCACTCACAGTTGATTAGACCATTTAAGTCAGAGACAGATAGATATGGTATGTACTCACTTAGTGGAGAGTACGCTTACGATAGACCATTCCTATGGGGATCTAAAAGAACAGGTCCAGATTTGTTGAGAGTAGGAAACTACCGAACAACAGACTGGCATGAAAATCATATGATGGAGCCTTCATCAGTTGTACCTGGTACAGTTATGCCTGCTTACCCTCATATGTTTGAAAACTTGGCTGATATTTCTACAGCATATGCTGAAGCTTATACTGTAAAAACAGTATTTGGTACACCGTATGATAAAGAAGGTATGCCAAAGTTAGGAACAGAAGCAGAGGCTACAGCAGCTGCACTAGCAGAAGCAAAACTTATCGCTGCTGATATGAAAAATCAAGCAGTAAAAGATAAAGTGGCTAACGGAGAGATTCCAGAGATAGTAGCGTTAATCGCATACTTAAATTCTTTAAAGTAAGAGGTAGATTATGGAGCAAGAGACACTATTAACGATACAAGGTTATGCGAAATTTTTCATTATATTAATAACTTTTTTAGTTTTTTATGGCTATGCCTATTCAATGTATAGACGGCAAAAGACAGGAGAGAGAGATTTTGAAAAGTATTCAAACTTAGTTCATGATGATGCTCTTGATTCAGCTCCTCTTGAAAAGAGATAAGATAGAAGATTAGGAGGAAAAAATATGAATTCTATGTTAAAAGGTGGTATTTTACTAATCGTCGCACTAATTGCTGGAACCTACTTTATGGCAGGGGACGCTTTTGTGCTTGGAGACGATTACATCAATGACCTTACAATGCTGGCAGCAGTTGCAATTATTGCAATTACAGTATTTGTTTCATTGAAATATGTAAATCAAATTAAGAATGATACGGCAAGTGGAGAACTTGCTGAAGACAACTGGGATGGAATTGGCGAGTATATGAATGCTGTTCCTACAGGTTGGGCAATTATATTCATAGGTACTATTGTATGGATGATTTGGTATTGGTTTGTAGGTTATCCTATTAATCAATTTTCTCAAATTGGTCAGTACAATGAAGAGGTAAAAGAGTATAACGTTAAGTTTAAAGAGGCTCATACAAACCCAACACCAGAGACGTTACAAGCAATGGGGCAATCAATATTCTTTGTACAGTGTGCTCCATGTCATGGTGCTGAAGCTGATGGAATTAATGGTAAAGCTCAAGATTTAACACATAGAATGAGCAAAGAGCAGATTCTTGATGTTATTAACAATGGTTCAAATAAACTTGGTTTCCCAATGGGTATGATGCCTCCAGGTATGGCGAGTGGTGCAGGTGCAGAGAAAATTGCAACTTGGATTGCTGGTGGTATGAAAGGCGAACAACCTGCTGAATTTGCAGCGTGTGCATCATGTCACGGAGCAGATGGTAAAGGTATGAACGGTATGGCTCCAAACCTTGCTGGTTATGATAATACTTTAGTTACTAATGTCCTTGACAAAGGTAAAAAAGGTATTATTGGTACTATGCCTAGCTTTAAAGGTCGTCTAAATGAGACTCAAGTAAAAGCAGTAGCTACTTACCTTAACTCAATACAAGGAGAATAGTATGGCAGGAAATACACAAATCGACCCTCGAACAGAGGGTGGACTATTTAGTTTAATGCATGGTCTTAAAGGTTACGCAGTAGCAGTTGGATTGTTACTAAGTATTCTTGGGGCTTTGACTTATTTTGCAATTGTTGTTCAAACAGAACAGTCAACAAATTTCTATACAGTTAATCAAGATTTAGATGCGTTAAAAATGAACAGTCTTGAAAATATTAGCTATAGAAAAAACCAAGGAGAATAAGATGGATAGAATTATAGGAATTATGTTACTTGCATCAGCAATAACTTCGCTTGTGCTTTCATTTTTTAATCCACTGAAAGTATTTATATAAAGTGAAAATTTTATTAAAAAAATTAGGGGTGCTTTCTGCACTCCTTCTTATCATTCAAACAAATTTTTTATTCGCTTCTGAAAATACAAATGTTAGTACCCCCTCATCATCCGTACCCAAAGTTATTAATATTAATAGTCGTTTTATTTTAGAAGGTAAAGAGCTTATTGACCCACGAACTATTCAAAAAATAGATGAGATGGGAAAAGAGTTATTTGAAAAGACTGGTGTTAACGTTTATATTTACACAAAAAAATCCTATCTTGATAGAGAAATAAAAGATAGAAAAGAGAAATTTTTACAGATAAAAGAGTATGAAAAGAAAATCTTAGAGAATATTGAACGACCATATGTTCTTATCTCTATGGCAGTCGAGGATGTACATGTAAATATTTTTAACTCTAAGGATTTGGACTCTATTATTCAACGAGATAAAATCTTAGATAGAAATATTGTTCCTATTCTTGCTTCACACGGTAAAAATCCACTCTATACGAAAGTCTCTGTAGCACTTTTAAATGGTTATGGAGAGATTGCTGATGAAGTGGCAATGAAGCTCAAAGGAATTACTTTAGACTCTAGTATAGAGAGTGGTGCTTCAACCTTTAAAGCATTTTGGAGATACTTTATGTATGCACTAGTTCTTTTTGGATTATTTGCCTATATCTACGCTATTAGAAAAGGGAGAAAAAAATAGATGAAGATTCAAAAATATCATTTATGGTTACTTTTTTTCTTTGTAATATTTTTTTATACCTTTGGTATGATTGTTTGGACAATCAAATCAGCTGTTGATACCCCTGTTTATGAAGACAGAAGTTTTATGGAAAAATATCAAGAGGTAGATGATAATTATAATCAGATGGTTATTGCTAATATGAAGTTTAATACTCGTTATGATACAAAAGTGATGATAAACAGTCGAACGGTAGGTATGAGTTTTTCGGACATGCAGTACGGGCAACGCTCATTAGAGAAGTACAGTAAAAATCAAGAGATGTTGCTTTTAGGAGACAACTCTTTGTCTATAAAAATTATGGATAAAAAAACAAATACTCCTGTTACCGATGCAAATATCTCTTTTCAGATTACACGACCTATCAAAAATGATAGCAATATTGATTTGAATAATTTTGTTTATAGTGATGGAGTCTATACAACTTCATCTTCTATTAAATTAGATTTAAAAGGGTATTGGAACATTATCGGTAAAGTTATAGTAGGAGATGATACTGGTTATCTCTATATTAAAACAGGTATAAAAAAGTAGGAGAATCAGATGAACAGAGAACCATGGGTAGTCTATTTAGTTGTTATAGGTGTTGTTGCTCTTATGATGTATGGAAAGTATCTTATGGGTGGTGGCGATGAAGATAATAAAGATGATAACTCTACCGATGATAAGAAGTAATAACTCTTGTCTCGTAGGGTCGATTTAATGACCCTACAGAACCTTTTCTCCATCTATATAAACCACCTCAACCTTATTCGTATGTAAAATAGTTTGCAAAGCAATACTCTCACGATTTTTAATCTCATCAGGCAGTTTTATCAATGCAAAATCAGCATCTTTCCCCACAGCTATCTCTCCACTATTTAGATTAAATATATTCGCAGGTACAGAAGTAATCCCTTTTATTAACAGATTGGCTAATTTTTCAAGCTCTCCTAAGTGATGTAACATTAATCCTGCTCTTAGCTCATCAAATATATTGAGTGAATTGTTAGAACTCAGCCCATCTGTTGCAATACTAAAAGGTATATCTCTTTTAATAAGCTCTTCAATTGGTAATCTTCCACACCCCAAAAGACGATTAGAACGAGGACAGTGAGCAATAGAGTGACCTTTTTGGGCTAAATAGTCAAACTCTTCGCCTGTTGCTTGAACAGCATGTACAAAGTGTGTTGGCACATCATCAAAACTCTCTATAAACTCTTTTATCTCGGTCACAGCATACGATGTAGAGAAAAACTTTTGAAAGAATTCTAAAAAATCTCCCGTATTACTCTCTAACCATTCTCGTTCTGCTTGGGACTCTAAAAAATGAGCTGAAATAGGAAGATTTTCATTTTTGGCAACATTCACAGCCCGTTTTAAAACAATAGGATGCACAGAGTAGGGCGAGTGAATAGCAATGGCAGGTATAATCCCCGAACCACACTGTTTAGATGCATCAAGACGCTCTAAAAAGTCATTGTATAGCATATCAGCTGTTGTTGCATTTGAACCGATAAGCTCGTTAAAAAAGAGTACCTTTTGAGGTGTTTTCATACAGACTTCCAGCTCTGTCCCAAAGCTTGATATTGCTCCAAAAGTAGTAACTCCAGAAGCCATCATCTCTTCACAGGCTTGTGCCATTTTTTGATTATCACACTTGGCTACCAAATCTTCACGATTTTCGATAACAGAATCTAGCCAAGGCATAAAACTACCATATTGAAGAGTTGTTTTGTTTGCTGAAAATTCTAAATGAACATGGGTGTTAATAAAACCTGGGTAGAGTACCGAGTTACGCCCTGCTTGATGGATAGTTGCTGTAGGGTAAGCTAATTGAAGATTCTGAATCGTATCAATTGCTTCTATTTTATCTGAAAAAGCTACGGCTAAATTTTCTTGAAACGAATGGTCTATGTAGAGATAGGTAGGGTTAATAATGGTCATAAATTCTCATTTATCTGCTGTTTCTAAAAACAGCAGAGGATATTTTTTAGAATTTTAACATATTTTAGAGTTATTTTGATAACTTAGAGAGATAACTTTTTTTACGCCTAAACCAT
>CAYPCV010000084.1:0-14833 GCA_964409295.1 uncultured Sulfurovum sp. | reverse complement strand
TTAAAACTCTTTAGAACCAAGACTTTTTTAAAAGAGTATCGAAAAATAAAATTTACAGATAAACTCTACTTAAAATATGTAGTCTATATTACAACGCTTTTAAAAGAAGAGTCTCTACCCCAAGAGGCAAAAGACCATCCTTTAAAAGGCAACTATGCTAACTATAGAGAATTTCATATTAGTGGGGATTTACTTTTGATTTATAGGGTTGAGGATGAGATATTAAAGCTTGTACGAATAGGAAGCCATTCGGAGCTTTTTGATTAAAAATTCGTAGGGTGCTGTTTTCAACGCACTGTAAAACTAAACTTGCATAAAATTGTGTTTTTGCCGAAAGGCTTAATGAATTCTCATGTTGTTTGATATATAATATATTCAAAAGAAAAGGGGTAATGATGAGTGGATTTTTTATTAGAAAATTAGAGTTAGATAACCATAATGATGAAAATGTTAAACCTTCAAAAATAAAGTTTGAAAAGGGATTGAACATAGTATATGGAGGTTCAAATATTGGGAAAACTTTCATATATCAGTGTATAGATTATATGTTGGGTGGAGAAGAACAACCTAAGGCTATTAAAGAATCTAAAGATTATGTACTTTGTCAGTTGGATATAGAAACTTATGATGGAGAACAATATGTTTTAAAACGAGAATTAAGAGGAAGTTTTTTTACATTAGAAGGAAAAGATATTTTTAAAGACAATAAAAAATCTATTTTAGCTTTTTTGTTAAAAATAACAAAGATGGAAGCTAAAAATATCCGAATTGATAATAATGGAGAAGTAGGAGAGTTAAATTTAGAGAAATTAAAAAAATATTTTATGATTGATGAAGATGCTATTCTTGTCAAAAAATCTCATATAATGGGTAAGACGATTAAAGATAAAAATAGCTTTAAATTCTTAATTACTCAAAAAGATGATAGTAAAATTAAATCGAAAACACCTAAATCTAATTTTGATAAAGAGGAAGCTCAAATAAAAATTTTAGAAGAAGATATTTTACTTGTAGATAAAGAGATAAAAGAATTAACGCCTATAGGCTTATTTAATATAGAAACGCAATTACAAAGTATACAAGATGCAATTTTCTCAAAGACTAAGGAATTGAATATTCTTCAAGAATCCATTATTAAAGAATATGAAGAAAGACTTGTATGTCCTCTTTGTAAACAATCCTTAGGTGTGGTTAAGTTTCAAGAAATTATATCTCATTCATATGTGAAACATATAACATCTACTACTGATGAAGAAAATGAAAAACGAAACAAACTAGAGGAAGAATTAAAAATATTAGGTGTTGAAAAACAAGAGTTAGAAGAAAAAATTGCTCAACTTAATAATTTAGAAGATATAAAAAGAAAAAAAGAAAAAAGAATTATAGATATTAGAAAAAAGATAGAAGACTCTCAAAGAGAGAATGAAGTTATAGTTTATCCAAATATTAATACGTCTAATTTAAAATCAATTACTAAAACTATGCTTGATATTCTGACCACAATTAACTTTGAAAAAATAACATCTGTAGAATTCTTAGAAAAAGATTTGGATTTTTCTGTTAATGGAGATAGTAGAGAACTTTATGGTCAAGGTTATAGAGCTATCATATACACATCTTTTCTTGTAGCTATTTTAGAATATTTATATGAATTAGAATCTGAAATTGGTTTTATGATGATTGATTCTCCTTTTAATGCTTATGAAATAAAAAGTGATAATATAGATTTGGCTTATAACTTCTATCATTATTTAGCATTTGGAAATCAAGTAATAAGTCAAAGACAAGTTATCTTTTTTGAAAATACAGAACCTAATGATATCTTTGATGATAGTCGTTGTAGATTCGTAGACTCTAAAGGATTTCTATTGGGAAGAAATAGGTATCCTGAATTGAATTCTATACAATGAAAAAGAATCAAATAGAACTAACCAACACAAAAAAATATAACACCTTCCTAACAGAAATAAAAGAACAAATAAAAACCTCTCAAACAAGAGCAATTTCTTCTGTAAACAGTGAGATGATAATCCTCTACTATAATATTGGTAAAGCAATTCATCAAAAACAAGAGAGAGAGGGTTGGGGTGCAAAGGTTATTGAAAAAATATCTTTGGATTTAAAAAATGAACTACCAAAAATAAAAGGATTTTCCCAAAGAAATATAAAAAGAATGGTTCGTTTTTATCGTGAGTACAGTGATATAACATTTATGCCACAAGCTGTGGCACAAATAGAACAGCTAATTTTCTCTATACCTTGGGGACATAATACAGTGTTGATTGAAAAGATAGAAGATAAAGAGATTCGTCTTTTTTATATGCAACAGATAATCAAAATGGGATATAGCAGAAGTATGTTAGTAGATGCTATAAAAAGTCAACTTCATTTACGAAACAGTATTACCTCTTCAAATTTTAAAACATTGTTGCCTCCTGTTCAATCTGGTTTGGCAATCGAATCATTCAAAGACCCCTACCTCTTCGATTTCCTAACCATAGATGAACCATTTCGTGAACGAGAGCTTGAACTAAACCTTGTAAAACACATGGAAAAAATTTTGTTAGAACTTGGAAGTGGTTTTGCATTTGTGGGGCGACAGTATCATTTGGAAGTGAGTGATAAAGACTTTTACATAGACCTACTCTTCTACCACCTAAAACTTCGCTCTTATGTAGTGATAGAACTCAAAAAAGGAGAGTTTAAACCAAGTTATTCTGGACAGATAAATTTTTATTGTTCGGTGGTAGATGATATTTTGGCTCATGAAAGTGATAACCCAACTATTGGACTAATCTTATGCCAAGAAAAAGATGAGATAGTAGCTGAATACTCTTTGCGTAATATGAGCCAACCTATAGGAATTTCAGAGTATGAGCTTACAGAAATTTTACCAAAAGAGTTTGTCTCTTCACTTCCTACTATTGAGATGTTAGAGAATGAATTTTTGAAAATAGAAGAATAAATAATCATGAAATTACTACTCTACCTAATAACCATGACCATCATCTTTTTAGCTCCTTTTTACGGACAAATCCCCATAGAGCTTTATAATTTAGATAATCCAACAACCGTTGACTATAAACTCTTTTGGGATATTCGGCTTCCTCGGGTATTGTTAGCCTTTTTTGCAGGGGCTATTTTGGCATTGGGGGGGTTGATTTTTCAGTCGCTTTTTAAAAACCCTATGTCTACCCCTTATACTCTGGGTGTGGCTAGTGGAAGCACGCTTGGGGTTGCTGTTGCTATTGTATTTGGATTTAGCTCTTTGCTCTCTTTGTTTGGATTTTTAGGGGCTTTATTTACGGTATTAATTCTATTTATGTTAACTCTTCGGCTAAAATCTCATGAGACTAATGCTCTGCTTTTGGTGGGTATTGCTTTGGCATTTTTTTATAACGCTTCGTTGATG
Organism: uncultured Sulfurovum sp.; assembly: GCA_964409295.1. Classification (GTDB taxonomy): domain Bacteria; phylum Campylobacterota; class Campylobacteria; order Campylobacterales; family Sulfurovaceae; genus UBA1140. The sequence goes on along the minus strand of CAYPCV010000084.1, from coordinate 11,421 downwards.
ATTCTTTTTTATCTTAGTGATGAGTCACAAAGTTTTGAAATTATTCGTTTTACAATGGGGTCGGTAGATGTGGTTGGGTTGAGTCAAACAGTTCCTATTGTTTTAACTTCATTGACACTACTTTTTATGACTCTTTGGTATAAAAAAGAGCTAAAACTTCTACTAACTTCAAATGATTATGCCTATTTAAAAGGGGTAGAGGTTAAAAAAGTAAATACCATTTTACTAGTAACTGTCTCTATTGCTGTGGGAGTTTGTGTGAGTCTCACAGGACCAATTGGCTTTGTGGGGTTGATTATTCCCCATATTATGAAAAGCATTTATAAAAAATCTGCTGAACAGCTTATTGTTCCTATCTTTTTTTATGGTGGATTCTTTTTGGTTATCTCGGACTTAATTGCTCGAAATCTTGGTGCATCTTCAGATATTCCTATTGGAATTATTACTGCTTTTTTAGGCGGTCCATTTTTTATCTATTTGATAATGAGAAAAAGATAGTTCATTTTGGTTGCTCTTAAGAATTTTTTGTCTATAATTGCAAAACTTTTTTTAGAATCTATATTTTAACAAGAAAATTAGTATTTCTAAAAACATTCTATTAAATAATGAAAATTATTACAAAGGTATTATTATGGCAAGAAGATGTGATGTAACAGGAAAAGGTCCATTGGTTGGAAACAATGTATCTCATGCAAACAACAAGACTAAAAGAAGACAATTACCAAACTTACGTTCTGTAAAAATTACACTAGAAGATGGTACAACTAAGAAAATTAGAGTTGCAGCGTCAACACTTAGAACAATGAAGAAAAAAGCAGCAGAAGCAACAGCTGAAACTACTGAGGCTTAGTCCTTACACCTTTTAGAGACTATTTTGGCAAAACAAAATAGAATCAAAAGATTTCTCAACTGGCGAGAAAAGCCTACCCCACATATAACTCTAAGTGATGAGTTATATGTACTTCTAGCACCTTTTAGACTTCCACTTATTTTAACAATTTTAACCATGATGTTTGGTACATTTGGTTACATTATTATTGATGATATGGAGCTACTTGATGCCCTCTATCAAACAGGTATTACATTTACTACCGTTGGATTTGGAGAGATAGCACCCATTTCAGATTTGGGGCGTATCTTTACCATTTGTCTCATTATTTTTGGATTTTTAGTCTTTTCACTTGCTATTGGTCTAATCGTTGATGTGTTAAACAAAGGGGAGTTACAAAAAGTTATAAAGGAGAGAAAGATGCTTTACGATATTGCACGATTAAAACAGCATTTCGTTATCTGTTATCACAATGAATTTACCATTCAAGTAAGTAGGCAACTGCGTGAAAGTCATATTCCTTTTGTGGTTATGGACCCTCATGAAAATATTGCAGAGTTGGCAGTAAAATACAAATATCCTTATTATGTGCAAGCAGAACCCCATACAGAAGAGGCTATTTTAAAATCACATTTATCCTCTGCAAAAGGTATTATTACACTTGCCGATAATATTGCTGATAACATCGCAACTATTGCTTCAATGCGTTTGTATGAAGATGAAATTCATAGGCGACGACCTTTTCTTATTATCTCAAATGCACCAACCATTTCAGATGAACAGAAACTTTTGAAACTCGGAGCAGATAAAGTAGTAACACCCACCAATATTATGGCTCAACGTATCAATGCAATGGCAATACGCCCCGATATGGAAAATTTACTGCAAGAGTTTCTATATAAACAAGATACTCCTTTGGATATGGAAGAGGCTCGAATTACTAAAACTTCATGGCTTACGCTAAAACGGATTAAAGAAGCGAGTTTTAGAGAGGTTGCAAATGTAACTATAATTGGAATACGAAATAAAGATGGTCATTTTATTCCTATGCCAAAGGGACATACCATCATCACAGCAGGAGCGAAACTTTTACTTATTGGACCAAGTGAAGGAATTAAGAAAGCTAAAAAAATTATTAGAAAAACAGTAAAACCAGAGGAGATGAACCATGTTTAATCTATTTTCACTTAAAGGTGGTCTTGACAACGTTCAAGGCTTTTACAGCGATGGCGTTAATGTAGGAATGAAAAATAATCCAGAAAATGATGGCGATGTTGCATTTATTCGTTCAGATATTTCTTGTGACATTACAGCACGATTTACAAGTAATAAGTTTCAAGCCGCACCCATAAAACATTATCAGAAGTACCCAAAAGATTTCAAAACAAACTTTATCTTGATGAATGCCAAAAATGCCAATGCAATGACAGGCGAAAAAGGAGTTGAAGATATTGAAGCTATTTTTAAAAAGTTGGATAAGTTTCATGTTTTAGAAAACCCTATTATGTCCTCTACAGGAGTGATTGGCTATCGTCTAAATCAAGAAAAAATTACTTCTGCTTTTGATAAGTTTGATTATAACGCTAGAAACTCAGATAAAACTGCTCGTGCTATTATGACGACAGATGCTTTTAAAAAAGAGTTATGTTTTAAGATTGAACTTGATGATGGAGGCTCATTTACCATAGGTGCAATCTGTAAAGGTGCAGGAATGATTAACCCTGCTATGGCAACAATGCTCTGTTTTATTACCACCGATGCAAACATTCCAAAAGCTGACATGGAAGAGCTATTAACTGAAGCAACCGAGGGTTCATTTAATAGAATCTCTGTTGATGGAGATACCTCGACAAATGATACTATTATTCTTTTAGCCAACAAAGTATCAGGCTCATATAATAAAGAGGCATTTAGAGAAGCTCTCAATAAAATAACCTTTGAACTGGCAATGATGATTCTAAAAGATGGAGAAGGCTCAAATAAACTCGTAGCCTTTGAAGTAAAAGGGGCAAAAAATAACGAAGAGGCAAGAACAGCTTCTATTGCCTTATCCAACTCATTATTAGTTAAAACAGCTCTCTTTGGAGAAGACCCAAACTGGGGAAGAATCGCTTCAACCGTTGGTGCAAGTGGGGTTGAGTGTGATGAGACAACATTAACCATTCATTATGACAATCTGCTTATCTATTCTGATGAGCAACGAGAGCTGGATAAAGAGCGAGAAGATAAAGCCTATAAGATTATGAAAAACTCCAGTTTTAGAGTAACTTGTGATTTAGGCTTGGGAGAGGGGAAATACACCTCTTATGGTTGTGACTTGTCTTATGAGTATGTTAAGATTAATGCTGAGTATAGGACTTAGATAATATCTATCTTATTTATAAACTTAAAATTAATTTAATTTTTAAGTTTATATGATTATTTGAATCTATTTTAACTTTTCTATACCTTTTTTATACTATAATTTAATTATTAAAAAATAATTAAATATGGAATATAATTTTGAAAATAAGTATAAATAAAGTTTTAACTGTTTCCTACTATAAAACAGCGTTAATTAGTATCGTGTTAACTCTACTTATGACCCCTCTACTTTGGGTTATATCTGATGCCAATATCAACTGGGTGCTTTTTGCAAATATTATCTCATTTACAGGCACATTGATTTTAGTTTACCCTTTTGTCAACTATGTCTATCCCTATTTAGTTACGAAAACAGCAACGTTTTTATTAACCTCACTTTTGACCATTATCTCTATTTGGATTAATATAACAGCCATTGCTTTTGCTCTCCCCCACTCCTATATCTATGAAGCTAGCCTAAATGCGACAATTGAGAAAATTATTACTATTGGAACAACCTATATTATTGCAATAAATTCCTTAACTCTTCGACTACTCTATCAAGAGCGTAAAATACAAAACTTTTTTTAAAATTTGCTATAATTAGGAAAAATCTTCTACATTAAAGAGTTCCCATGATTTCATTCAAAGAGTTAACTTTACCTTCTGAGGTATTGAGCAATCTAAGCAAATTAGGATATACCCATCCTACCCCTATTCAAGAAAAAGCTATTCCACTTATTATAAAAGGAAAAGATATTATTGCCAAAGCAAAAACAGGTTCAGGTAAAACGTTAGGCTTTGCTCTACCCCTTATTTTGAAACTGGATGAGAATGAACATTTTCCACAAGCACTTATTATTGCCCCTACTCGTGAACTCTCCGAACAAATTGCAGGAGAGTGTAGAAAACTGGCACAGTATAAAAAAGATGTCAAGATTATTACACTCTACGGGGGAACATCATTAACACGACAAGTTACTTCTTTAGAGAAAGGTGCAGATATTATTGTTGGAACACCTGGTAGACTTCTTGACCATTTCTCTCGTGAGACCATTCACTTAGGGCAAATCAAAACGCTAATTTTGGATGAGGCAGATAGAATGCTCGATATGGGTTTTGCTGATGATATTTTAAAACTGGTCTCCAATCTTCCAAAACAGCGACAAAGTTTGCTTTTTTCGGCAACGTATCCAGAGAATATTGATAAATTAACAAAAGTAATTTTAAAAAATCCAATAGAGATTAAAATTGAAAGCGAAAAAGAGAAAATTGATATAAAAGAGTATGTCTACTCTGTTGACGATAAAGATAGAGCACTGATTACAACACTTCAACACTTTCAACCAGCCTTAGCTATTGTCTTTTGTAATACCAAAGCTAAAACGGTTGAGGTATCTACGATGCTTGATGAAAAAGGCTTTGATATTGCCACACTTAATGGAGACCTAGAACAGTATGAGCGTCAAGAGATGTTACTTCAATTTGCTAATACCTCACTGCCTATTTTAGTAGCTACTGATTTGGCAGCACGGGGATTAGATATTAAAGATGTCGATATTGTAATTAACTACGACGTACCTATGAAAAGTGAAGATTATACCCACCGTATAGGAAGAACAGGTAGAGCAAATAAAAGTGGCTTGGCTGTCTCTTTATGTGATGAGTATGGGTTACAAAAACTTTCTGAAATAAAACCTGAACTTAAAAGTACAACTATTAATAACTTACGTCCTAATAAAAATTTTTATCTTCAAGGTTCTGTCCAAACCCTCTGTATTGATGGAGGAAAAAAGAAAAAAATTCGTGCAGGAGACATCTTAGGAACACTCTGTAAAGATATAGGTATAGAGAATAAAAAAATAGGAAAAATTAATGTTTATGCTACCCATAGTTATGTAGCAATAGATAAATCCGTTGTAAAAAAAGCATTTGATGGATTAAAAAATGGAAAGATAAAAGGAAAGAAGTTAAGAATTTGGTGGCTAAATTAATAAAGGGTTGAGAAACAACCCTTGGTACATAAGAATAAAATGTTACAGTATTATATTATACCTCAAAGCTTTATTTAAATAAATTTTTTTTATAAAACTATGACTCTTCGCTAAAAGCACCCACTGCTGTTAAACGTTCATAACGTTTATCCAACATCTCTTCTGTAGTTAATTCTTTTAATGCAGAAACATTTTCTAAAAAATATTTTTTGACCACTTGGGCTGCTAATTTCTTGTCTCGATGAGCACCAATTAAAGGTTCATCTAAAATGTCATCAACCAATCCATGAGCATGCAAATCATCAGGTGTAATTTTTAATGCTTTTGCAGCCTGTTCCACTTTTTTAGGGTCATTCCATAAAATAGCAGCACACCCCTCTGGAGATATAACAGCAAAAACAGAGTAACGCATCATCGCTAATTTATCAGCAACACCAATTGCCAATGCTCCACCCGAACCACCTTCGCCAATAACTACAGAAATCATTGGTACTTTTACATTGGTAAACTCAAAAAGGTTTTTAGCAATCGCTTCACTCTGCCCACGCTCTTCAGCTCCAAGACCAGGGTAAGCACCTGGAGTGTCAATAAGCATCAATACTGGAATATTAAATTTCTCTGCAAGCTTTACAGCTCTTAATGCTTTTCGATACCCTTCAGGATTTGGCATACCAAAGTTTCTTTTTAGTTTATGCTTTGTCCCACGCCCTTTTTGCTCGCCAATTAACATGGTTTTTTGACCATCAATATAACCCATATAACATAAAATTGCAGGGTCATCACGGAAAGCTCTGTCTCCATGAATTTCATAAGCATCGTCCATCATAAAACGAATATAATCCAAAGCATAAGGTCTATCTGGATGACGTGCCAGTTGTAATTTTTGATAATCACTAAGAGACTTCATTGTCTTTGAAACCTCTTTATCTAAATCTTTTTCAAAACTCTCTAAAGCATATTCATCATTTTTTGCACGAGCTGCGTCTATATCTTGCTGTATTTGTTCTATTTTTTTTTCAAACTCTAAATAAGTTGCCACACAAAATCCTTATATCTTTTTGAAGATTACAACTCCATTTGTTCCACCAAAACCAAAAGAGTTACTCATAACCACATTAAGCTCGGCATCACGAACACCATCCGTTACATAATCTAAATCACAATTTTCATCAGGAGTTGTATAATTAATCGTTGGAGGAAGTTTTCCATCACGCATTGCCATCAAACAAACAACAGCTTCAATCGCACCTGCAGCCCCTAAACAGTGACCAATTTGACCTTTAATTGAACTCATAGGAGGAATATTCTCAGGAGTACCAAACAACTCTTTTACAGCTGCTGTCTCATTCTTATCATTTGCAGGAGTAGATGTTCCATGTGCATTAACATAATCAACTTTTGGTTCTCCTGCCATTCTCATTGCTGCTTTCATCGCACGCAAAGGTCCATCTACAACAGGGGTTGTAATATGATTAGCATCTCCACTCTCTCCAAAGCCTACCACTTCGCCATAAATTTTTGCTCCACGAGCTACAGCTAAATCATAATCCTCTAAAACAAGAGCTGCTGCACCCTCGCCCATTACAAAACCATTTCGACCTGCATCAAATGGTCGTGATGACTCTTTTGGATTATCATTATTGGTACTAAGAGCTTTCATCGCAGCGAAGCCTCCTATACCAGCACTACAGATTGCTGACTCTGCTCCAACTACTAACATTCGGTCAGCACCATCAAGCATAATTGTTTTTGTTGCCTCTGCAATTGCATGTGTTCCTGCAGCACAGGCCGTTACACAAGATAAATTTGGACCTTTGATTCCATGCTCAATTGAAATAAATCCACCTAGCATATTTACTAAAGAAGAGGGAATAAAGAAAGGAGATATTCTTCGTGGACCTCTTTTTTCACAAATCACAGAGTTCTTCTCAATATTCGGTAATCCACCAATTCCAGATGCCGATGAGATACCAAAACGTTCCATATCTATATCATCTCCGAAGTTTGCATCTTCCATCGCCTCTAAAGTTGCTTTAATTCCAAGATGAATAAATCTATCGGCTTTTTTAACCTCTTTAGCATCCATTACTGTACTTGCATCAAAACCAACAATCTCTCCTGCAATTTTTACAGAAAATTTTTCAGCATCAAACAGTTCAATTTTTTTAATTCCACATTCTCCATTTAAAATGGCAGAGAATGAACTCTCTTTATCCTGTCCAACACTGTTAATCATTCCTAAGCCAGTAACTACTACTCTTTTCAATTCTATCTCCTATGCTCTTTTTAAGATATATATCAAACCATTTTAAATAATGATTTCATATATAATTTAAATATCAAGGAGAGACACAACGGTCTGCTCCTTGTGTTAATTATGCTTGAATATTTTCAATAAATTTAATTGCATCTGAAACATTTGCAATTTTTTCAGCATCTTCATCTGGAATTTCAATATCAAATTTCTCTTCAAGTGCCATTACAAGCTCAACCACATCAAGACTATCAGCTCCTAAATCTTCTACAAATTTAGATTCTTCTTTTACTTCATCTGGGTTTACGTTTAGTTGTTCAACTACAACTTCTTTTACATCATCAAATAGTGCCATGACACTCTCCTAATTGTTTAATTTTATGCTCATAAGTATAGCAAAAAAAAATAAAGGTACTTATCTCTTCCTCTACTTTGGGCTTTTTCTTCTGAAATAGTCTCCTATATAAACACTCTTTCCATAAAAAAACTTCTAAATTCACAAAAAATGTTTTATTATGAAAGAATGCTATGATTTATCTATTTTACACAATTAATTCAATTGAATTAATTGTGTAAAATATTGCTATATATATAATGTAAGTCTATTTTTCTTCTCTCTAAGAGTAAGAAATTTCAGAAAAAATCGTTAAAACCAAAGCAATAAAAAAACTCTCAAAGAAGTTCTTCACTTTTTGGAAAAAATTTCCAAAAAAATTAAAATCTCTTCCATTAACCACAATAGCAGTGTTTCAAAAAAATATTTTTTGAAAAAAAATAGTATTTTAAGTTTTATATAAAATTTTACAGATATAATTCCGAAATTTTTCCAAAAGGATATATAACACATGAAAAAACATTTTATAACATTTTTAGTTCTTACTTTAACTGTTTTTGCATTTGATGATGCATATTTAGAATCGGTAGAGGCAAGCATTGAAAAGTATAATGTTGAGACTGTAGCATATACAACACCTGTAAAAGAGGAACAAATAAAGCACCCAACGAATAGAGTAGCTGTTGTAAATAAAAAGATTAAAAGTCCAAGTGATATTGAAATCTTTACCGATAAAAATATCAAACCAATTAACTACACTAATACTATTTCGTTAAATAAATTACAAGTTTCAGAGAAAAAACAAAAGTTCTTTCATATGATTCTTCCTGCAATTTTAATTTCTAAAGAGAAATTACGCGTAAAAAGAGAACGTGTTCTTGCTTTACGTTCTACTCCTGATAATGAATTAACTCAAGATGATAGAACTTTTTTAGCAGACTTATACAAAAAATACCGAACTGACGATATTAATAAATTGGCAAATCGTTTAAAGACACACCCTGTAAGTATTATTTTAGCTCAAGCGGCTATTGAGTCGGGATGGGGAGAATCAAGATTCTTTAAAAAAGCAAATAATATTTTTGGAATGTGGTCAGTAAACAAAAATGAACCAAGAATTAAAGCACTAGGAAGTAGAAAAGGTAAAGCAATCTACCTAAGAAAATACGCAACATTAAGTGATTCAATTGATGATTATTTTGTTCTTATTGGACGAGGAGCGTATAAAAGTTTTAGAAAAAAGAGAAATATTACAGACAATCCACTTATTTTAGTTCAATATTTAATCAACTATTGTGAATTAAGAGAAAAGTACACAAAAAAATTACGAAATTTCATTGTATACAATAAGCTTAGAAAATTTGATAAATTCCAAATTGATGAGCAGTATTTATAGAAGAGGAACTAAGAGAATTTTCTCTTAGTTTTTATGCTCTATCTGATGTGTTTGCGTAGCATTTTCTGAAGAGTTTAAACTTCCTGTTCCAAACACTTTCCCTATAATATTTTTAAATCCAGCTTCATTTTCTTCATATTCTCGTTCTGACTCTTGTAATGCACTCTCCCACGCCGATGAAAAACCTGGTGCTTGTAACATCATTTTTCTTAATGCATTATCATAAATATTAAACTGTCTAAGTTCAGCTCTACCTGGTTTTTGCCCCAAAGTTTTAACTGAAATTCTTAAGTTTTCATTATCTTTTTTTAAAACCTCCATCTCTTCTATCATCTTTTTACTACCACTATCAGTAATTTTCATCTGCCGTTCAAGATGCTCTTGATACTCTTTTAACTCTTTTTTGTACTTTCTTAGTGTCAATAAAGATTTAAGATAAGAGAGTATCCAACCAATAGATATACCTCCCAAGATAATTAAGATTGTTGATGGGTTCATAAAATCAATGTTCATTGTTTCTCCTTTTGTTTGAACTATAAATATTATAACATAAGAAAATCAATAAAATATTTTTTTATGATAAAATTCAAAGTATGAGAATAGATTTACATAACCATACAACACGATGTAACCATGCTAAAGGCTCTATGGAGAGCTATATAAAAAGAGCTATAGAGCTTGGAATTGATATTTATGGCTTTTCAGAGCATGCCCCAATGGACTTTGATTCCTACTATCGTCTTGACTTTAATCAGATGAGTGCCTATGAAAATGATGTTTTAAACTTAAAAGAAAAATATAAAGACGATATTAAAATTATTTTAGGATATGAGGTTGATTACCTAAAAGGACATATAGATGAACGTGTCCTAAACGCAAAGGTTGATTATACTATTGGGTCTGTCCATTTCCTAGGAGAGTGGGGATTTGACCATCCCGATTATATTGATGAGTACAAAAATAGAGACATTAATCAAATATGGCAAGAGTATTTTGATAATATAGAAGCAATGGCGAAAATAGGATATTTTAATATTGTAGGGCATTTAGACTTAATAAAAATATTTAAATTCATGCCAACAAAAGATATTCGTATTATTGCTCAAAATGCACTCAAAGCCATTAAAAATGCTAATATGGTTATCGAACTCAATTCAGCAGGTCTAAGAAAACCTATAAAGGAAATTTACCCCTCTCCCCTTTTATTAGAGATGGCATATGAACTTGACATCTCTATTACTTTCTCTTCTGATGCTCATGCGATAGGACAGATTGGCTTTAAATACGATGAAGTTGTTGAACTAGCTAAAAAAGTAGGTTATACCCAAGCTGTTACTTTTGAACAACGCCAACCCCAATTGATTACTTTTTAAACAAGAAAGGTAACAAGTTTATAAAATTTTTTGATACAATCGTTGCAACTTAAATTTTTAGGAGATACCAATATGGGTAAATTTGTAGAAGATAACGATGTAAATGGATTCTTTAAATTCTGTACGGATAATGAAGTAGAATTTGTAGATTTTAGATTTACAGACATTAAAGGTGCATGGCATCATATTTCATACAGAATGAGTGCTGTAACAGAAGGTCAACTAAAAGGTGGACTTCCATTTGATGGTTCTTCAATCGAGAACTGGCAACCAATTAATGAATCAGATATGCTTCTTAAACCAGATGTAGGAAGTTCTTTCTTAGACCCATTTACAGCTGACAGTACAGTTTGTGTTATCTGTGATGTTTATGATATTTATAAAAATGAACTTTATGCAAAATGTCCACGATCTATTGCTAAAAAAGTTTTAGCTCATGCAGAAGAAATTGGAATTGCAGATGCTGCTTATTTTGGGCCAGAAAATGAATTTTTTATTTTTGATGATGTAAAAATTACAGACAATATTAATGAAGCTGGATACAAAGTAGAGTCAGATGAAGGTGGTTGGGCATCTTCTTATGATATAGATGGTGGGAATATGGGGCATAGACCAGGAACAAAAGGTGGATATTTCCCTACAATGCCAACAGATTCTATGGTAGATTTAAGAGCAGAGATGATGTTAGTTCTTGAAGAAGTTGGACTTGAGGTTGTACTTGGTCATCATGAAGTTGCTCAAGCTCAAGGTGAAATAGGAATTGTATTTAGTGATATTATTACAGCAAGTGATAATGTTCAAAAATATAAATATGTAGTAAAAATGATAGCACATCTAAATGGTAAAACAGCTACTTTTATGCCAAAACCACTTTATGGAGACAATGGAAATGGTATGC
>CAYPCV010000083.1:0-3273 GCA_964409295.1 uncultured Sulfurovum sp. | reverse complement strand
AAAAGAGTAATCCCACCTCCATGTGAGTTAACGTAGCTACTCACTTGTGGAAGTGCATTTTTAACAGCATAATAGAGTTCTTCATCAGAAAAAGGTATCATAGGCATCTCCATTTATAATTTTAAATTATAATAGTTATTTGAATAGATTATAATATTATTTTTCTTAAATAAGAGTTATATACTCCTGTTTATTTTTAAAACTTACTTTTATCCATATTTTTATCTCTATCCTCTTTAAGAAATTTATACTAGAATCAAAAGTGAACTAGACCAACTTGTAACCTACTCCCCAAATTGGAAGAAAATACTCTTTTTCTCCTAAAGAATCTATCTTCTTTTTGAGTCTATTCATCGTTACATTAATAGTTTTGTCATTAAAGTTTAAACTGTTATCCCCCCAAACCTCATCTCGTAAAAAATCTCTATTCAAAGTAATATTGGGATTTTTTACAAACGTGTAGAGTAGTTTAAACTCTAAGTTTGTTAACTCTATACGCTTATTATTAATCATAAGCGTATGAGAGCTAAGATTTAATGCCAAGTCTCGGTATTTTATTTTGTCATTAGAGATAACCCCTGCACGCCGAAGCAGTGCTTCTACTCGCAATACCAACTCTTTTGGTCGAAAAGGTTTAGTAATATAATCATCTCCACCTCGCTCAAAGCCCTCTTCTAAATCGTTCTCTTCATCTTTGGCTGTTAAAAAAATAACGGGTATATTGCAACCATTTTTGCGTAACTTAGCAATAAATTCACTCCCCTCTACATCAGGAAGATTACGGTCAACAATCATAAGTGCTGGTCTCTCTTCTGCTAAAAAATTTTCAACATTTTTAGTAGAGAGAAAGCCCATAGTTTCATATCCAGATTTCTCCAAATGGTACTCAACAAGCTCTAAAATATCTTCTTCATCTTCTATAACAACAATTTCTATGGATTCTCTTTTCATAAGAGAAGTGTAACATATAATTGGTAATATTGTAGCTACAAAATCTCATCGCTATCGTAGATTAAATCCTGCTATCCTGTTATACATTTCTCTAAAGTTTAGCTTTTAAATTATCAACACGCACATTAGATGCTTCTATGTCCGAAAGTTTAATCTCTTTATTTCTAAGTAACGACTTAATCGTATTAACCAATGTTTTTGTCTTTACCATACTTTTAACAGAGAGTTGGTTTCCAAATAGTAAAATATCATCTCCTGCATTGATAGCTAAGTTTAGAGTATTTTTTAAACCATATTTTTTATTGATTGCACCCATTTGTAAATCATCGGTAATAACTACACCATCAAAACCAAAATCATTTCGTAGTAAACCCGTAACTATTTTTTTAGAAAGCGTTGCAGGGTATCGATTATCCAATTTTTTATTAAAGACATGAGCAACCATAACACTATCTATAGTATGAGATTGAGCCAACATTCGGTAGGGTTCTAACTCTTTTCTTTGCCATAAATTGGTTACATCAACAAAACCTTTATGTGTATCGCCAAGAGATGAACCATGCCCTGGAAAATGTTTTAATGATGTCAGAACACCATTGTTGTGCATTGCATTCATAAAAATAGAGGCATAGTGAACTACTTGTTTAGGTTCTGCACCAAAAGAGCGACCTAATTGATAAATGACATGATTTCGTTTATTAATTGCTAAATCCACATCAGGTGCAAGATTGTAATTGATTCCTACACTCATCAATTCTGCTCCCATTGCATTATAGTGTCTATTAACCTGTGCATCACTTAGTTTAATCACATCTCTAGCTTTTGGAAATTTTCCATAAAAACCATATTTTGTTTTTAGACGTTGAACCCGTCCACCCTCTTGATCAACAGCGATAAGCAATTTTCCATCTTTTGAACAAGATTGAAGCTGTTGAGTCAATTTTGCGACTTGATTTTTACTTGAAATATTTTTAGCTTGTTTATGATTTACAGGATTCACATCAAACAAGATAACTCCTGCTAGATTATACTCTCGAATATCTTTACAAATTTGACTATTTTTATAAGCTGTTGTTCCCATAAAACCAACCATAAGCATAGAACCTATCTTCTCATCTAATGTTTTTTTAGGCTGAGACTCTTCTATATAGTTTTGATTTGTTGCACAGCTGTTTAATGTTAACAACAATGATAGTAATATACCTTTTTTTAGCATTTTTGTTACCTTTTATTATATTTTTTGTCCATTATATCCAATAGGACTATCTTTATCTTTATTTTTTTGCTATAATTCGCAAAATTTCTGCAAGAGTATATCAAATCCTCTTATTTTTAGGGCTTTATAAAAACCCTAACCACATAAGCATAACAAGAAGCTACCAAACAATTGTGTAGTTATTTGGTATCAGCTGCAAAAATTGGGTCATACGACACCATAATCATAATATAGATACTGAACTTTTTTGGAAACGGCGACATGCGTCCCGACATAATACGAGGCAAAAGCCATCGATTTCTAACGAATATTCATTCATTTTTATTTTAACTATGCACAACAGCGTACCCCAAAAAATTTACTATAAAGAAGCAAACTATATGACATTTCAAGATTTTAATTTTAAAGATACCCTTAACCAAGCCATTGATGACGCTGGATTTAAAGAACCAAGCCCTGTACAAGCTGATGCAATTCCTCTTATTTTAGAAGGTCACGATTTAATCGGTCAAGCACAAACAGGTACAGGTAAAACTGCTGCTTTTGGTCTACCTATTATCCAACAAATGGAAGGGAATAAGGGTGTCGAAGCATTGGTAATTGTTCCTACTCGTGAACTTGCAATGCAAGTTTCAGATGAACTTTTCCGTTTTGGTAAAACAGCTGGACTAAAAACAGCTACTGTTTATGGTGGTACTCCATACAACAGACAAATTGACAGAATTAACCAAGCAAACATTATTGTAGCCACTCCAGGAAGACTGCAAGATTTACTTAAATCAAACAGAATCAAAATTAATCCATCATTTGTTGTTTTAGATGAAGCAGATGAGATGCTAGATATGGGTTTCTTAGACGAAATTAAAAATATCTTTACTTTTTTACCAGAAGAGCGTCAAACACTTATGTTTTCAGCTACCATGCCAAAACAGATTAAAATTCTTGCAGAAAAAATTCTTAAAAGCCCAAAATCTGTAACCATTACAAAAAGTGAAAGAACGAACACCGATATTACTCAACTCTTCTACGTAGTTGCTGACTATGAGAGAGATGATGCTCTTTTAAGACTTATTGACTATAAAAACCCAAATAAGTGTATTATCTTC
>CAYPCV010000082.1:0-2804 GCA_964409295.1 uncultured Sulfurovum sp. | reverse complement strand
CTCCTTTGTTTTGTTTGCGAACGTTGTACCCCAGTTGAGTACAAAGCTCATCTCTCTGTAGTCCTCTTGGAGGTCATCAGGTGCATTTTTGATTATCCTATAATAGGCTAACCAGTTAATGTGTGATAACCCCTCAAAGAGCATCAATAATAATATAATATATATGATTCTCCAAAAACCACTTTCATCCAAGCTTTTGTCAAGTCCTGATGAGATAATAGAGAGCTTGTTAGTTAGCTTTATCTGCTTATCGGATAGTTTATCTATCCGTTCTTGAATTACTTCTTTCTTTTTATCTAGTTTATCGGCTTGTTCTTCAGATTTTTTCTGCATCGTATAAAAATTTCTACGTTGTTTTGCCTGTTGGTGACTTGGTTTTTTGAGGAAATTTAGCTTTTCCCATTCAGTCGAATAATGTTCGGCTTGTTTGTTTTCTCGCGCAAGACGTTTAGACAACTTATCATAGTCTGATTGTAAGTTTTTCATTTGAACATCAATATTGTTTGTCGATGTTGTTAGGCCTTTAGATAAAATCCCCTCTGTAGAAGAGGCAGAAACCATAATCTTCTCTTTTTGTTCTGTGTTCTTTATGCCCGTAATTAGATAGGCAAAATAAGCATGAGAACCGAACTGTATAAACAGAAGAAAGTAGAGAACAGATTTTTCTAATTTTCTAGTTTTCTTGTTTTTTTTATTAAATTGACCGAGAAATAGAAACTCAGTCAAAATTACAATCAAAAAGGAGATGAACGCAACAACGAAGATACTCGTGAAGGTAAACTCTGCATAAACTTCATTGAAACCACCTATAATCTGCTTTAGGTCGAACAACATAATATAGGAGGTTACAGGAACCAACAGGGATAAAGATAGGATAGTCCCAAAAAAGATAAAAACTTTATTTTGAAAGTTAAAATTTCCTGTCCCTGTAATCGTACTTGCTTTTCCGATGTGGTCGATGGTGGGTTGATAGTCAGCATTTGTGCTACTCATGCTCCTTGGTTTGCCGTCCTCACCAACGTTATTCTCTCCAAGCTTCTCATTCATTTTCCCACTTACACCGTCTTGGTTGCCGAGAAAGCTGTCAAGCTCCTCTCTGCTTTTGTCTCGGGTCTCTTTTAGGTCAAGGGTTGGGTCCATCATTCATCCTTTTCTACTTTATAGCCAGACTGCTGTGCAATATGATTAAAAATCTTTTTAACAGCAAGAGTACTCATGCCACTCAGTTTCTCCTTTCTACCTAGCCCCAACTCTTTAAGATTCATGGGGTAGACCAGAGCAAGTTCGGCGATACCTACACGAGAGGATACCAAATCCACGATAATTCCCTCCTCTTCATATATGTTCTCCGATACGACCTGCGTCAAAATCATCTTCATCTCTTTTGGATTAAGCTTATCTACTGTTTTAGGAGCAAATGTCCCCTTAAAATAATCTATAAGCTCATCCCCCTGTTGATCAAATCTTTTTTCAACCTGCGTGTATTCCAGCTTAATTTGGGGATTGATACCATTTAAACTATCTACAACTTTACAAAATCTCACATAATTAATGCTTGTTTGTACTTTTTCAGATTTGGGCTTTAAGAATTTATTGTAGTACTTTAGGACTCCGTTATTCGTTAGAACTCTGTCGATGTTCGTTACAAGAGGTTTTACAAGAGCCTCTTGTTGTTGCTTTTGGGTTTCGTCAAAATCAAAAGCTCCATACTTTGCTAAAAGAGTATTCTCTTTCTGTGGTTGCTGTGGTGGGATTAATAAATCTTCATTATCCATAATATTCCTTTGTATTTTAAAAGTCTTTGGGTCTCAAAACCGTTTATTTTATTTTTTTACGCCTGTTCTAATAGATAAGCCAAATAAACCTCCCCGTTCTGAATTTGAACCATGCACTCCTCTACTAAGTGAGGTTCTTTCACCATCTGCTCTTTAGCAATTTGAATAGCATGTTTTAGAGCTTTGATTTTTTTTGCTACTGGCTCTTCACTAGTTTTAACTCTCTGTTCAAACAATGGCTCTAACGCTTCGCCAATGCTCTTTTTAATAAGCTTTTCAAGCTCTGCCATGTTCGGGCTTGTTGGAGTTACTACACTTTTACTTTTATGTTCTAAGTTCAGCTCTGCAAAAACTGTTTCTGAAATAAAAATTCTTCTCTCCATGAGACCTTGGTAGTTACGCTTATTAACTCTTTTGACTAGTCCGTGAACATCATCAAGATTTACAAAAGAGTTGGCGATGCTTTTAGTAGGAACAGAACTCTCTTTACCAATCTGTGCATCGGTCATCACAAAATAGTTTTGGTCACTCTTTTGGTAAGAGCTGATAAGTGTAGACAAAACTCTAATTTCATTCGGTGATAATTTTTTTGAGATAGTCCCCTCTTTTACCAAGTCTTTATTAATTTTAAAAAGAGGGTCAGAGAGCGAAATGGAAGAGATTTTTTGCTGGGTTTGGTTTGAGAGTGCTTTTTGCTTAATTGGTGTGGTTTCTGCTCTAAGATTGAAAAAAGCTTTGACCAACTCTTTTTTAAATGCTAC
The DNA here is from genome assembly GCA_964409295.1 of uncultured Sulfurovum sp. Lineage (GTDB taxonomy): Bacteria > Campylobacterota > Campylobacteria > Campylobacterales > Sulfurovaceae > UBA1140. The sequence goes on along the minus strand of CAYPCV010000082.1, from coordinate 268 downwards.
TACTTGTGGAGAGTTTTGTAAAAGGGTCATTAAGAAAGTTGCTTGTTGCTCATTAAGCATTGCTACAGTTTTTGACTGCTTTCCAACCTGCGATTTGAAATCGTAGGTTAAAACTTCTCCAAACTCTTCAATATCTGATTTGTAAGTTCTTACTAGATTGTTAAGACTAGTATATTTATTGTTTGTACTATCAGCGATAGTAAGAAGTGACACTCTTGGTTGTTGATTGATGATTTCAATGGGGACTATGAGTTTTGACATTTGGTAC
>CAYPCV010000081.1:0-18141 GCA_964409295.1 uncultured Sulfurovum sp. | reverse complement strand
CCCCTCTATAAATAGTGGCACATCGTAAAGTTTTTTTAGAGGGGTAATTAATCCCTCTTCCAGTGCTTTAGCATAAATCAAAGGTTTAAGGGTTGAACCAGGGGAGTGTAGGGCGAGCAGTCCATTGTTTTGACCACCATGAAGATTGTCATAAAAATTATTTGAACCCACATAGGCTACAATCTCCATGCTTTGGTTATCTATAACAATAGCTGAGGCGTTATAAACTTTAAATTTTTTAACGTTTTCTATCTCTGATTCTAAAATTTTCTCTACTTTATGTTGTAGAACTGCATCAATTGTTGTATGAACTTCTCCCTCTTGTGTGATTTGGGCTGAGAGATGAGGAACTTGATGGGGTAGAGCTTGAATATTTACAGTAATTTTCTCTTCTAACGCTTGTTGATAGTTAATATGCGTTAAAAGTCCTAGGTCAAGAAGTCGTTTAATCAGTCTGTTTTTTATTTTATTAATATCTCGTAATTTTTTTGGTCGGTTTGCATTGGGATTTTTTGGAATAGCACTTAGATATGCTATTTGGGAAAGAGAGAGAGAAGAGGGGGGAATATTAAAATAACGAAATGAAGCCGAAGCAAACCCTTCTACATTCCCTCCATATGGTGCATTATTCAGATAAAATCTTAGAATTTCTTCTTTAGAGTAATATAGCTCTAGTTGTAAGGCGTTAAATATCTCTATAAGTTTTTGACTAAGTGTTCGCTGTTTATGGTGCATCATTCGAGCCACTTGCATGGTAATAGTTGATGCTCCAATCTTACGCTGATTGGTCAAGTTAAACCATAAGGCACGAACAATAGCCAATGGGTTTACGCCAAAATGGTGTTCAAAATATTGGTCTTCGTAACCCAAAACGATTTGTCGAATATTCTTATTTAACTCCTTCTGTTTAATTGGAATACGTAGGAATCCATCAGAGCTTAGTTTTACGCTCAATAAGTGATTGTCTCTATCATAAATAAGTGTTGATTTTGGTTTTGAAAGTCGAGCCGTATTTAAAGGATATAGGTAGTTTAATAAAAAAAAGAGAGAGATAAGTAGAAGTATATATAGGATAATTTTTTTTATTAGTTTCATCTTTGAATTATAATGGTTTATTTTTGATAAAATTCTAAAAACAAAGAAAAAATCAAAGGATTTCAAAATGAAAAAGATACAAAGTGCTATGACACTGGTTTTGTTGCTAACATTTATGGGTTGTGGGGGAGTCAATCAAGTACAAGATGTAGAGGCTGAGGATAAGAGTGAATTTATTAGTGAGGCAAACTGTGACCAAATTATTGATAATGAGTTTATAACTATCTGTTACGACTATAAACTAAAAGCAGCTAAATCGGTAGCCTATGTATTAGAAGGGGATTTAATGAATGACCCCAATATTGATAAACGACCAAGCTTCTATTCTGAAAAAAGTTTGGATAAAAAATATAGAATCTCAACAACCGATTATACAAACTCAGGCTATGACCGAGGACATTTAGCACCAGACGCTGCATTTGATTGGTCTCAAGAGAGTTTGGATGCTGTCTATACCTTGGCAAATATTATCCCCCAAGCTCCACAAGTAAATCGTAATATGTGGTCACAAGTAGAGAAGTTTTCGCGTGATAAAGCTGTGGAACTTGGAGAATTAAATGTAATAAACGTTATTCAATACTCTAAAAATAGTAAAAAAATAGGCAAAAATAGAATGTCTGTTTCACGTGGTTTCTATAAGGTTCTTTATAATGATAACAAGGGTTATAAAGAGTGCTTTTACTACTCTAACCGTTTAAATGTCTCCTCTCGTGATGACACGATTGATAAACATGATGTGAATTGTGATGAGGTTACTTATTAACTTAAAAGAATATATGAAAAAAATAAAAATAGAGAGAAAAAATGAAACCAGTAATACTATTTGACCTAGATGGAACGGTAATTGATTCGACAGAAGCTATTTTAGATGGATTTAGAGTCGCCTTTGAAACTTTTGGAGGAGTTGTACCAGATGATGAGGCTATTAAAAATGAGATTGGACATACTTTAGAGAATATGTTTTTGACATTAGGGGTTGAACCAAGCAGGGTAGATGAGCATGTCCATGCATATAAAATGCACTATCGAGTTATCTCTTGTGAAAAAACTATTTTATTAGAAGGTGCAAGAGAAGCCATTATTGAAGCGAGTAAGTTTGCTACACTAGGAGTTGTTACGACAAAAACTGGAGAGTATTCGAGAATTCTTTTAGAACATATGGGGCTAATGAAATACTTTAGTGTATTAATCGGACGTGAACATGTAGAAAATCCAAAACCTCATGAAGAACCAATTTTAAAAGCTTTGGCAAAGCTAGAACATGATAGAAGTGAAACATGGATGATTGGCGATACCTGTATGGATATAGATTCTGCTAAAAATGCAGGAGTTCACGCCATAGCTGTTACTTCTGGGTACGCAACGCATTCAATGTTACAAAACTGTGCTTCTTTTATATGTAACAATGTAGTCGAAGCAATAGAACATATAAAAAAAAATGATGAAAATTATAAATAGTGCATAGAAAGTATACACTCATATAAAGTTTGTACTTTTTTTAGTATCTATGCACATCATTTAAGAGAGGTATGATTACAATACCTCATTAACAGATTAAATAATAGGAGAAGTCATGACAGAAATTAGATGGCATAGCCGAGCTGGTCAGGGTGCCGTATCTGGTGCTAAAGGTTTAGGAGATGTTGTAGCAACGACAGGTAAAGAAGTTCAAGCTTTTGCACTGTATGGTTCTGCAAAAAGAGGGGCTGCACTACGAGCCTATAATAGAATTTCAGATGAGCAGATTTTTAATCATGCGAAATTTATGAACCCTGACTTTGTATTGGTAATTGACCCTGCATTGGCATTTACTGATAACATTGAAGTGAATGAAAAAGAGAGTACTAAATATATTATTACTTCTCATCTTTCTAAAGATGAAATAATTGCTGGTATTCCTGCACTTCAAGGTAAAGAGGATAGAGTGTTTGTTGTTGATTGTGTTCAGATTTCTCTTGATGAGATTGGACGTTCAATGCCAAATGCACCGATGCTAGGAGCATTTGTAAAAATTTCTGGTATGTTTGAATTGGATTATTTCTTAGATAGTATGAAAAGAGTATTGGCTAAATTCCCTCAAAAGATTATTGATGGAAATATGAGAGCAATTACTCGTGCATACAACGAAGTTAACTAGAGAGGGGACAGATATGGCACAAGAATTAAATTTATTGGCAAATGATAATAGAGGAAAGAGTCAGCTTGAAGCAGGTTTTGACCTTGTAGGTTGGGATGAAGTAACACAAGGAACCGTTCTAACTTCATTTGAAGGAGATGCAACAGGTATCGCAAATAAAAAAGCTGAAGAGCGAATTTATTCAGACTTTAACTCATACACAGCATCAGTTGCTTCATGGAGAGTTAATAAACCTGTATTTAACAGAGACATCTGTATTGATTGTCAAAACTGTTGGATATGGTGTCCAGATTCATCTATCTTATCAAGAGATAAGCAGATGCTTGGAATTGACTATGACCACTGTAAAGGGTGTGAAGTTTGTGTAGAGGTTTGTCCTACTAACCCAAAATCACTTCTAATGTTCAGTGAGCATGCAGATTTAGAAGAGTCTTTGGCTGCATGGCCAGAGAAAAAGAAAAAAGAAAAAAAGTAAGGGGTCATTATGGCAGTAGAATTTGATTTAAATGAAAGAGAAGTTTGGGATGGTAACTACGCTGCCTCTCAAGCTCTAAGACAAGCAGATGTTGATGTTGTTGTTGCTTACCCAATTACTCCATCGACTCCAATTGTTGAAAACTACGGTTCGTATGTAGGAAATGGTTACATTGATGGCGAGTTTGTAATGGTTGAGTCTGAACATGCTGCAATGTCAGGATGTATTGGTGCTTCAGCTGCTGGTGGACGTGTATCAACTGCAACTTCTTCTCAAGGTTTTGCATTGATGGCAGAGGTTCTTTACCAAGCATCTGGTATGAGACTTCCAATTGTACTTAATGTTGTAAACAGAGCATTGGCTTCTCCACTAAATGTTCGTGGAGACCACGCTGATATGTACCTTGGACGTGATGCAGGTTGGATTCAATTTGGTGCATTTAATGCTCAAGAAGCTTATGACCTTGCTTTATGTGCATTTAAAGTGGCTGAAAATCATTCAGTAAGACTTCCAGTTATGGTACACCAAGATGGATTTATTACTTCACATACAGCACAAAATGTATATCCATTAACTGATGCAAAAGCAAAAGCATTTGTTGGAGATTTTATTCCTGTTGATGATATGCTTGACTTCTCTAGACCTGTTACTTATGGTGCACAGACAGAAGAAGATTGGCACTTTGAGCATAAAGCAAAACAACATAAAGCAATTATGGATTCTATGCCAATTATTGATGATGTATTTGCAGAGTTTAAAGAGCTTACAGGACGTGAGTATAACAGAGTTGAATCTTACGATATGGAAGATGCAGATGTTGTTATTATCGGTCTTGGTACAACAGTTGAAACAGCAAGAGTTGCAGCTAAAAATATGAGAGAAAAAGGTGTTAAAGCAGGTGTTGTTGCAATTAGATGTTTCAGACCTTTCCCTTATGAGGAAGTGAGAGAAGCGTTAAGTAATGCTAAAGCAATTGCTGTAACTGACCGTTCATCTCCAGGTGGAGCAATGGGTGCATTCTTTAATGAAGTAACAGCAGCAATGTACACATCTGTAAATAGACCAATGGTAACAGGATTTGTTTATGGTCTTGGTGGACGTGACTTCTCTATTGAAGAGGCAGAAAGAATTTTTGCAGAGCAACAAGCACACGCTGATGCAGGGCATATTACAACAGACATCCAACAGTTCTCTGGTCTTAGAGGGCCACACTTAGGATTCTTTAAAACGGCAAGGGGGTAAGAAATGGCAATTACATCAATTAAGAACTTAAAAGAGTTCTCTACAAACAATGATAGATTTGAGGGTGCACACACTCTCTGTCCTGGTTGTGCTCACTCTATGATTGTTAGAGAGTTAATGAACTGTACAGATGATAACTTGGTTATCTCTTCAAACACAGGTTGTTTGGAAGTTTCTACAGCTGTTTATCCATTTACATCATGGGATACATCTTGGATTCATATCGGTTTTGAGAATGCAGCAACATCTGTTACCGCAGCACAGGTTATGCATAAAGTAAGAAAGAAAAAAGGTACACTTCCTGATAATGATGCTCCTGTTAAATTTGTAGCATTTGGTGGAGATGGTTCTACTTATGATATTGGTTTCCAGTGGCTTTCAGGAGCAATGGAGAGAGGTCATGACTTTACTTATATCTGTCTTGATAATGAAAACTATGCAAATACAGGTGGACAACGTTCATCAGCTACACCAGTAGGGGCTCACACTTCAACTGCACAAGCTGGAACACACTCTTATGGTAAACAGCAAAAGAAGAAAGATATTGTCTCTATTATGGCAGCTCATGGTTCTCCTTATGTTGCACAACTTGCACCAAATAAGTGGAAGTCAATGGCGAAAGGTTTCCAAAAAGCTCTAGAAGTTGAGGGTCCTTGTTTTATTAACACCGTATCTCCATGTTGTACAGAGTGGAAATTTGACCCAAAAGATACTATTAACCTTACAGACTTGGCAACAGATTCATTGATGTTCCCAATCTATGAGATTATTGATTCTCATGAGTTAAATATTCTTTACCGACCAAAAAATCCAATCTCTGTAGAAGAGTATATGGCAGCTCAAGGGCGATATAAGCACCTATTTAAACCACAATACAGACATATTATTGAAGAGGTTCAAAAAGATGTTGATGCTAAGTGGACACTACTACAAAGAAGAGAAGAAGCAAGACTTTAATCGTCTGGCTTTACGGCATTTTAAGCAAATGGAAGCTTTTCCATTTGCTTAGTAATTTATTATAATTCTTTTTATTTAAAAAACTTCCAAATTATTTTTTATCCCTTTTTCTCATTTTTAATTAGGTACAAATTGTGCTACATTATGGTATTATAATCCACTATATTAGGATGAAGGTTGACAGATGAGTAAATTGGTTAAGCCTATAGAATATGCAAAGGCACAAGGGATATCTCGACAAGCTGTTTATGCTAAGATTAAAAAAGGCGTATTGACATCAAAAACAATTGATGGAAAAATATACATTGTTTTAGATAAGGAGTTAGAGGTGCTTCCTCTCTCTCAAGTCTCGGATGAACAGAATAGAGAGATACTTAATAATGCTCATTTAATTGATGTTAAAGAGTTACTCTCTTCTAAAGAGGAGACCATTAGTGTTTTAAAAGAGAGTATCTCAGATTTAAAACAGACTAATACAGAGATTAATACAACGCTTCGAGGAGAGATAGAGTTACTTAAACAGGTTTTTACAGAGATGCGTCAACTTTATGTAAAACAGGTTGATTACATGAGTACGGAAAAACGTTTGGAGTTAGAGAACAGGTACAGTAGAGAGGAGATGACTGCTGTAGAAGAAGTATTGAATGAACAAGAAGAATCATGTTGGATTACAATAGATGAGTTTTTTGAGCGTTCTAAAATAAAAAAAGATAAAAAAAAGAGAAAGATTGAGAAACGTTTTAAAAAAGCGTATGCAAATGCAGATACTCGTATAAGAAAAGAAGATAATATACTCTATGTGAGTTGTTATGATTTTTATGAAGATATACTTAAAAAACAACTATAATTAATCAAATATAATATAAAATGTTGTATACTGTTTTTCATGAGACTGATAGCCAGATTTGCCAAAGAACAAAAAGAATATTTTGAGATTATTACTATTTACGATAAGAGAGTCGTTAAAGAGAGAATTAATAAGGTAACACCTGCTCTGCTTTCGATTGCCAAAGAGTATCCTACTGCTGTATGGTTTGAACGTAAAATTACAGATGATTTTGGTATAGAGATACTCTACAGTAATGATAAACGTCCCTTGTTAAAACATGAGCATTTTCCTAAGAGTGTTTATCCTATGAGAAAGAGCTTCTCCAAACTCTCTCTTGAACATGATGGGGAGAAACTTGATAACTCTATAGGAAATCATGGTGTTATTTTAGGTCCAACTGTTCCCTATCATTTGGAGTCTGCTCAATATCAACTTTTTAATAGAGAACGTGATATTTTACACTTTGAAGTGATGCCTTTTTATAAATATAGAGGAATTGAAAAGATGCTCGAAGGGATGAGCTTAGAAGAGGCAAAGCCGATTGTATCTAGAATTTCTGGTGCTTCTACTATTGCCTATCAATTGGCATATTTAGATATTCAAGTGCAGGCATCTAAAAAAAGATTACCCTTTAGCTTACAGATTAAACATATGTTCTTTTTGGAATTTGAGCGAACTATCAATCATCTTTCTGATTTAGGATTGATGTGTCAATTTATTGATTTTAAAGAGGGATTTTCATTCTTTATGAAACTCCTTGAAGAGGGACGAGAGACGATGAGTGAATTAACAGGCGATCGTTTTGCTTTTAATGTTATTGATATGGATAGGAGTGCTATTGATTTAAAAAAGGCTTATGGTTTTATACGGCATTTAGAGAAAGAACTTTTATGGTTTGAAAAGTGGATAAAAACAAAATACTCTTTTTGGAAAAAATTAATTCAACAAGGTGTTATTTCAAGAGAAGAGGTCTTGGAGCTTGGTTTAGTAGGGCTTGTTGCACGTTCAGTAAATTTAGATTTGGATAGAAGAACAGATGATAAACTCTATCGAGAGTACAGTTTTGTTTTGGCACAAGAGGGAATTGGTGATGCCTCTGCCCGTTTTAAAATTAGATTAACAGAGATTCATACTTCTTTGCGAATGATGAGGAGGGTATTGGATAATCGGGTTCTACCATTCTTTTTGGGTTCTTTTAATGACGGAGAGTACTATTCCTATATTGAAAGTTCAGGAGGAGAGTTGATGATGTATATGGAGATAATTGATGAGAAGATAGAGCGTTTTTTTGTTCGAGACCCCAGTTTTTTAAATGCTCAAGCTCTTTCCCGTTGTGTAAAAGGGAATGAAATAGATACTTTGGGGTTAATTATTAAAAGTATTCCATTAAATTTTTCTGCAAATGACCTGTAAGGAGTTTTCTATGTACGAGCTGTTTCAAAATAAAATTAACCAAAAAAAATCTATGGCAAAACCAAAAGCAGATGGGGAGCTTTCTCGTCTTCAACGTTTGTTAAAAGGAGAGATAAAAAGAAAGTTCTCCTCTCGATTAAAACTTTATATTATTGATGCAGGCTCTTGTGGTGCATGTGAGTTAGAGTTACAGGCCCTTTTTAATCCTCTTTATGATGCAAAGAGTTTAGGTTTAGAGGTGGTGTACGATGCTAGAGAAGCAGAAGTTTTACTTTTAACAGGATTGCTTACTGAAAATATGTATCCTATCTGTAGAGATGCCTATGAACAGTTAAGAGAGCCTAAGCATGTTATTACGATAGGGGATTGCATGATGTTTCATGCACCATTTAAAGATAATTTTGCAATAAAAGGTCAAGCCAATATCCATTTTTTAGCAGAGAGACACATTGTTGGCTGTCCACCAGACCCAAAAGCATTATTAAGAGGTATTCTAAAGCATTTAGAGCAACTCCCTTAAGTTATTTAAGAATGGTTAAATAGAGAGTTCAATCTTAACATAGTTAAACCATTTAATATAATCATGGGGGTTTTTATGATAGCCAATAATTGATGTAAAGACCTCTTCATCTTTATTTGTAATATAAATGGTAGGAACAGCAGTAACCTTATATTTTGAAGGATAAATGCTAAGGTCTTTGTCTAACAGTAGGACAATGAACTCATTGTTTAAACGTTTAATAATCTCTTGGTCTTTGAGAGTAGTCTCTTTAAGTTTTCGACACCATCGACAATGTTTGGTACTAAAGAGAATAAACATAGGCTTATTGTTCTTTTTTGCTACTAAAAAAGCCTCTTCATAGTTACTGTAAACCTTATCAATATCTGACATTGTTGTGATTGTAATATTTTCTTGATTGTTTTTTTCTCTCTCTTCGTTCTGGCTACACGATATAAACGTTAATAGAAACAAAAAAAATAGTAATCTCCCCATTAAATCCCCCAAAATATTTTTTAGTATTATACATTAAGTTTAATAGTATTTAAATAATTAAGCTAAGTTGTAATATAATTTTTAATTAAAAAACTTAAGAAAGAATTAATAATTATGAAAAAAATATCTATACTCTTTATTCTCTTTGCTTTTACAGCATTGAATGCTAACGCTTATAATAGACTGGCTGTTGAAGCTCAAAAAGGCAATGCCCTTGCCCAATATAACCTTGGACTCTATTATAAACAGTCTAAAAATCAACATCCAAGAGATGCTTTTCGCTGGATGCACAAGTCAGCTCTGAAAGGATACCGACCTGCACAGTATGAATTTGCTTTAATGTTTCATTATGGTATTGGTGTAAAGCAAAATTTTGATTTGGCACGGTTATGGTTAAAACGTGCTGCTAAAAAAGGAGAAATGCGTGCAAAAATTATTTTGTACCGTTTCTATGCAGGTAAAAAAATAGAACCCAACATGAGAAAAACTTATCGTCACTATAGTCAAAATTTTAGAACAATCCGACAATAATTTTGGTATCCTTTCGTAGTTTATTTTAAGGAACTTCTATGAAAGCGTTATCTAAAGAGTATGCACTCTTTATCTCTTTAATCTCATTGGTACTTTTTACTATTTATGAGCATGCGTTAGCCCATACCTCTATGGGAAATATTATTGGGTTTCTTGCTCTTTTTGCTATTATTATTTATGCCTCTTTAGCTGTGGCACATCATGCAGAGATGTTGGCTGAAAAGTTTGGAGAACCCTATGGAACACTGATTTTAACAATGTCAGCTGTAACAGTTGAAGTTATGATTATCGCCATTATGATGTTGCAATCAGAAAGCCCTGTTTTGGCTCGTGATACCATCTATGCTGCGATTATGTTGGATATTAATGGACTACTCGGTATTGCTGCTATTATTGGTGGACTTAAATTTGGAGAGCAACCGTATAATGTTGACTCTTCAAACTCGTACATGTCTATGTTGTTGGTTGCCATTGGTTTGGCAATGGTGTTGCCTCATTTTATTGGCGATACTCATCAAGTTGCATTTATGTGGTTTATCGTATTTGTCTTTATTCTACTCTATGTTGTTTTCACAAAAGTACAGTTAAAGAATCATAAATATTTCTTTGAGTATACAGTAGGAGAAGAGTGTAGTAATAAAGAGCATCATCATGAAGATATTAATGCTTGGTATCATGCTTCTCTTCTTGTAATCTACATATTAATTATTGGTTTTTTATCTGAAATTCTTTCGATATTTATGTCAAATATGCTTCAAGAACTTGGATTGCCTTTGGCATTAGGAGCTGTAGGGGTTGCTCTTATTTCTGCCTCTCCTGAATTGATTGTGGCGTTTAGGTCAGCATTAAGAAACAATATGCAAACGGTTATAAATATTGCTTTAGGAGCTTCTTTGGCAACCATTTTGCTAACCGTTCCTGCTGTGATTATTATCTCATCGCTTGCTGGTTTAGATTTAAATCTTGCAATTACACCAACGCAAGGTTTTCTATTAGGCTTAACTTTATTGGTTAGTGTGGTTAACTTTAATGATGGAGAGACTAATGTATTGGAAGGATTTCTCCATTTTATTCTCTTTATCGTTTTTTCCTTTGTTTTATTTCTTTAAAAGAGCAGAGAACTTTTTAGGTTCTCTGTTTTAGTGTTATAAAATGTTCTAAAATATGATATAATTTCTCAAAAAAGGATATGCCTCTTTATGTATACTTTAAAACCATTGATGGTAGCACTTCTGTTTATACTCTCTCCCTCTTTTCTATTTCCGACAATGTATGAAAATGCATCTAATAAAAAAAACAATAAATGGCACGTCTTAAAATACTTCTCAAAAGGAGTTATTAAAAATATCTACGATAAAAAGAAAAAAAGTCGGGTTATTCAACTCAAGGGAAATGCTACTAAAAGTGTCTATATTCTTATGCCTAAAAAAAAGAGTTTTCAACGAAAAAAAGGGGAAGATATTTTTCAATGGGAGATGAATTTTGATGAAGACTTTGTTATTATGATTGGAATGCATACTCTAAAGGGAAAACGCTATCTTATCTACACCTCAGGAGAGGAGGACTCTTATCTTCAGTATGGACTTGGAGAGGATTCAACCTCGGGTAAATGGAAGCAATATAGTAGAAATTTACAAGAGGACTTAGAGCATTTTGATAGGTATAATAAAATTATTAGTGTTAACAGTTTTGTCATCAAAGGAAGTGGAAGGGTAGACAATATTGAAATGGTAAAATCTAAAAAAAGTAAGAAAAAGGTTCCATCTCTTGTTTTGCTTTCTACTCCAAAGCTTATTGATAAAAAAACAGAAGAACCTATAATAGAGTCTAATAAAGTGAAAATAAATAACCAACCACCTGTTATATATTTAGAGGGGGCAAATCCTATGATTTTAAAAAAAGGAGAGCCATATATTGAACCTGGAGCTACGGCTAAAAATAGAGATGGCTCAACCGTTGTTGTTACTATTAGTGAAGATATTGATATTTTTAAAAATGGCGAATATTCTGTTATCTATATGGCAACAAATCGTGCTGGTCACTCTGCTGTTGATAGACGACGTGTCCGAGTAGGTATGGTACAAGAGGAGAAAGAGAATTCATTTGTTTCAGAGAGTAGTGATGATAGAAATTCTGAACTACCTCCAGAGGAAGAAGAGGAGGAGGGTGTTGATTTAGAACAGAGAGCTTTAGAGATACTTGATTGGGAAAAACAGTTAGCATCAAGAGAGCAGGAACTTGATAGAGAGAAGAGTTTGAGAGAAAATCCATCATCAAATATAAGTTATCCCTCTCGTCCAGGACTTTAATTGTGATTTTTTAGATAATTTTTTAACAAAAATACTATTTTGATGATTAACTATGTTAAAATAAACAAAAAGGGTCTCTTATGTTTAAGTATCTCCTTCCTTTACTATTTTTCTCCTTACTTGGGGCAAATACAGTTGTTGTACAGAGTATCTCCTCTTTAGATAAACCTTTTATGCTTAAGAGCAGTCACTCTATTTTTGATGAGTCACTATCATATACGCATAAAGCCTTACTTGATTGTTCTCCTAAATTGAATGCTGTGTACAAGATTGTTTCGGACAAAGAGTTAAAAGTTATTCCGACAGTGCCTTTAGAGGCTTCATCTAGTTATCGTTGTTCGTATAAAAAAGAGAAGTTCTCTTTTAAGAGTTTAGCCTTTAATATTGAGGAATATCACTATTTTAAAGATGAAAAAATCTTACGTTTACGTTTTAATGATGAGATTAAAATGGAGACAGTTTCCACAGCTATTCAACTGAAAAAAATAGATAAGCTCTCTAAAACCAATCTAAAATACAGCATTGTTCAAAGTAGTGACAAGGTGCTTCTTTTAAAAATTAATGAACATGTTGGAAATAAGAGTATTCAGCTTGTGATTAATAAAAAATTAAAAACAACACATGGTCATACTCTTGATAAAGTTTTTATAAAAGAGTTAAATAGGTCTACTAAAAAGTTTTCCTTAAATAACAATAAAAAATCTATGATTATTTCAGATGCTCCACAAATGGTGGCTTTAGAGGATGGTGGATTTGCTCTTCGTATTTTTTTAAATGATGGTTTAGAAAAAAAACCTGAAGATTTTATTGAGATAGAAGGGGTTGATAATTTTACGGTCAAGGGCTATAAATATATGAACTACTATATGCGAGAACGCCTCTCTGTATCTTCTAACTCTTACTACTATAATGATGTTATAAGTTCAGAATTTAAACCCAATACGAGCTACAAAGTAACCCTTAAAAAAGGTTTAGAGAGTTATCGTCAACTAAAAGCTGATAAGCACTATACCCTTAAGACAGGAGATAGGGCTAAAAGTATCTTTTTTACAGATAAAAAAACTTATATTTCAAATCATGGAGAGCTAGGCTTCTCTTCGGTAAATGTAGAGAAAGCGACGTTGATAGTCGAACGTCTTTTAGATGATAACCTTCGCTACTTTATGAACTTTTCTTTAGGAGATAAAAAGTATACCGATGGTTACAGCGAGGAGATATTTACAAAAGAGTTGCTCTTAGATAGTGAAAAAAATAAAATTTTAAAACAAAAGTTTTTACTGACGGATTTAAGTAAAAAACAGCTCCCTTTTGGAGTCTATAAAATTACATTACGCTACAGTGAAAAGGTAGGGGATAAAATAGAAGAGAAAAGCAGTAGTAAAGTACTGTTTGTCTCTGATTTAGGAATCTCTGTCAACCTCTCAAAAGAGCAAGCATTTATTTCGATATTGTCTTTAAGTAAGGCAACTCCTATCGAGGGGGCAAAAGTGTTTTTGTATGGAGCAAACAATGCCTTTATTGCAGAGGCTAAAAGTAATTCAGATGGTATTGCTATTATTACCAAGAGTGAACTTTTGGATAAAAAAGTAAAAGGTATTGTGGTTAGAACAGCAAAAGATAAAAACTTTTTAGCCTTAAATGATACTATTTCTTCTCCTTCTCCCAAAGATATTTTGAAAACACCAGAACGTTTTAAAGCTCATATCTATTTTCAGAGTAATATTGTACGTCCTGCATCTAAGATACATGCGTTAATTACAGTAAAAGACCGAGATTTTATATCGGCAAATGCACTACCTATTAAGCTGGAGTTAGAAGACTCATCTGGAAGAAAAATGGTTAAAAAGGTTTACCATACCAATGGTTATGGTATGATTGATTTTTCGTATCTTCTGGAGAATAGTGATAAGATAGGAGACTATTATCTGCATGTTTTTATAGGCAAAGTAGAGATAGGCGTGAAGAGCATTAAGGTTGAAGCTTTTTTACCTCCTAAAATTGAAAATACGCTTAAAACTAATAAAGAGATTTATCAAAAGAGTGAAATTATTGAGTTAAATGTCTCTTCGCGTTATCTTTTTGGAACACCATCCTCTAATCTAAATGGAAAAGTTACACTTGATGCTCGACCTCTTGATTTTTACTCTAAAGCGTATAAAAACTATAGTTTTTCAAACAGAGAGTTGATTCAGGAAAATATACAGACATATTTAAATTACAGTGAAAATATTAGGCTTGATTCCAAGGGAAAATATTCGATGGTATTGTCAACAAATATGCATCAAAAAGTTCCATCTATTTTAGAGGCAATGATTGGTGTAACTATTATGGATGATGCACAACCCGTATCGAACTATAAGCGTGTCAAAATATATCCTTATCGTGCGATGGTAGGTCTAAAGATAAATCGTGACTCTTTTGAAAAAGGAGAAGCCTTAGAGGGTAAAGCAGTTCTGATTGACCCTATTAGTAATCAACCAATAGAACGAACATTGTATGCTGAAATCAAAGAGATTAAGTGGCACTATGATTATAGTGAAGGCAATTATAATTGGGAAAAAGAGATGCGTACTGTTGAGCATTTTACCATTCGTTCAAATGAAACATTTAGTCGAAAAATTGCTACTAATGGAGAGTATATCTTAGAAGTTTCAGACCGTCTTGGTGGACACTCTGCAAGTAGCTCTTTTGATGTTTGGTGGTGGGAGTACTCAAATATATCTCCTAAAAATGATTTAAAATCAATTGAGATTAAATGTAAAGATAAACTTTATAAAAAAGGCGATTCTATAGAGGTACAGATTAAATCTCCTATTTTAGAAGGGCAACTTCTTTTGACCTTAGAGGGTAAAAAAGTAGAGAGCTATAAAATGCTAGCATTACATAAAGGTGTTGCAAAAGTATCAATACCTATTGATGTAGAGATGGGACGAGGTTTACGACTGCATGCTACAGCATTTAGAGCATCGGATACTCCATCCAATTTGATTCCTTTTAGAGCAATGGGGTACAAATTTATACAAGCTGATAGAACAGCACATAAGATTAAAATTAGTACAAATATTCCAGCTGTTTATAAATCTAATAGCATTTTAAACTTTACTGTTAAAACAGATAAGCCTGCAAAAGTTTTAGTCTCTATTGTTGATAGAGGAATTTTACAATTGGTGGAACAGGGTAGACCAGAAATTTTTGACTATTTTAATGAAAAACCTCTAAAGGCTATTGCCTATTATGATTTATATGACCAACTGCTCTCCTATTTGACTACAGGAAAATTGGTAGACTTTGGAGCAGGGGGAATATTGGGAAGAAAACAGAAACATTTAGCTCCTGATTTTGGAAAACGGGTTAAACCTTTCATGCTTTGGTCGGGAATTGTAGATGTAAGTAGACAAGAGAAAGGTATTGAGATAACGATTCCAGAGTTTAATGGACGGGCTTCGGTTGTAGTTGTTGCGATGAATAGCGACAGTGTCGGCGTACATGAACAAGAGTTGACGATACGCGATGATATTATGTTAAAACCCTCTTATCCTCTTTATGCTTTGGCAGGAGATACGCTAGAGGTTCCTTTGCGTATTTTTAATACTACCAACGAGAGTAAAACGGTAAATCTTAGTCGAAAACTTTCAGATAATTTGGAATTTACTCTTAATGAAAAGAGTATTACTGTTCCTGCAAATAGTTCAGTTGTTGTCCCTAGTAAGCTCTATGCACACCATGTAGGACGAGGAAAAATTACCATTTATGCTCAGTATGATAGTGAAAAAATTTCTAAAAGTGTGGAACTTCCTATTTACAGTCCATACTCTATTTCAACCAAAACATTTAAGGGTATCTCTAATAAAAGATTGACTTTTAAAGCTCCAAAAGAGTATCGTGATGCAAAGGTACTTATAACACTTTCTGATAATCTTATTGGTGCTTTAAGAGATGATTTGAAGTATTTGGTTGAGTATCCTTATGGTTGTGCTGAACAGACCTCTTCAAAGATTTCAGCAATGCATTATGCTAAACCATTCTTGAAAAAGGATAGACTTGTTGGAGAGAGTGAAAACTTTATACGTCAAGGTATTAAAAAACTCTATAGTATGCAAAATTATTATGGAGAGATTTCCTATTGGAGAGATGGAGGGTCGGTTCATCCTTATGCTTCATTGTATGCTTCACAGGTGTTACTAGAACTGAATAGAGATGGAGTTGATGTTCCTCTTGATTTACTAAAAAATACGATTAAAATGCTTAAAGGCGTAGCAACAAAAAATGGTAGTTATAGTGCAACGTACAGCAATTTTCATCGACTCTATGCAGGGTTTATTTTAGCCGAAGAGAATGAGCTTTCTGAAAGTACAGCGAACATGCTTTATGAAAAAGGTATCTATAAAGGGCATTTTTTAGCTACGTTCTATATGTCAGCTATTAGAAAGATGCAGGGTAAAGTAAAATCAGGAGAAGCACTTTTTGCTCAAAATAGTTATGAACTTTCACGCTATGCCTATAAAACCTATGGAAATAGAACAGGAAACTTTGAATCTAATGTTCGTGATATGTTGTTGCATTTTTTAATTAAGACACAATACTTTAATAAAAGTTCCAAAGATTTATTGGCTGTTCAAAAAGAGTTTAAAAATCTATACTCTACGCAAAGTAAAGCAATTGCACTAAAAGCAATCTCTCTCTATTTAGGAAAACCTAAAAGCTCAAAACTTGATGTTGATGTTGCACTTAATGAAGAGAAGGCGAACTACACTTCTCCAAAGACAATAACTGTTGATAAACTTACCTCTCCTTCTATTCAACTCTCTACAAATTCAGGTGCAATGTCCTACTCTATTGAGTTGATTAAACACCTACCTCGTAAGATTAAGAACCGACTCTCTACGACAAAAGAGTTGAGTATTCAACGAGAATTTATTGATGAGAATGGAGATGAGGTTGATTTAAATAATCTAGTCCAAGGGGACAAGCTCTACTCTAAGGTAGCGATTGTAAATTATGGAGCGATTAAAAATGTGGTAGTAAATCAAAGAATTCCTGCTTGTCTAAGCATTGTTAATAACAATATTAATAATAAAGAAGCTCTCTTTAAAAATAAAAATATACATCAAGAGTATCGAGAGATTCGTGATGATAGAGTGTTGAACTTTATTAATTTACGAAAAAAAGAAGAGTATAATAAATCGCTTAAAAAATATGTAAATATTGGAAATAGAGGAGTTCTATATACCCCGTTGATAGCAACATCAATAGGAGAGTGTAACTTACCTGCTGTTATTACAGAGGCGATGTACGATACCCGTATTAACGACTATGCAAAAGGGGCTGAAAAGGTTGTAGTAAAAGCATTAACCTCTAAAGAATCTAAGATTAAACAGATAGTTAGTTCTAAAAAAGAGAGCTTTTTAGAGAGAGCAAAAGCATTGGTTAAAAAGCTATATACCTTAGAGATGAACTCCAATAATGAACTGGAGTTTAGTGAATTTTTTCAATATCCTTTAACTCAATATTATCGAACAAAAGATGCTTCAAAAGAGGAAGTTCTTAAGGATAAAAAGAGTTATTTTAAAGATTGGTCAAAACGAATTTACAACAATATGAAGATAGAAGTCATAAAACATTCTGCTCATAAAGCAGAAGTTAAAATAGAGTTTGATTATATTATTAATAATGGAAAAAAAGTGCTTAAAGGAGAGAGTAAGCACTTCTTAACTGTAGAAGAAGATAAGAATGCAAAGGTATTCATAAGTAGAGTAGGGCTTAACCCATCCATATAATTAGAGCTAAAGAGAGGATAAAATAATGAATGTAAAAAATGTGATTTTTTGGAGCTTGCTCCCTATGTCTATATTTGCAAAGGATAGTATTCAAAGTGCTTACACTTCTATTGATAGTAAAGATTGCATGATACTTTCACATCATATTTCAGGTGGGACATAGGCTGTCGAAAACCACCTCCTAAGCAGATGTATTTATTTCCACTTTTTGGATATAATTATTAAAGAATTCAAGTCGTTCTTTACGAATAGTATAAGGAATATTTTCTGTTTCCCATTTTTTAAACTCCTTATGCTTTGTATTTTTTAGAATAGAAGAGAGTCTCTCTTTATCTAAGTTACCACATAACAGAGGAATTAAAAGTGTAGAACGGTTCATATC
>CAYPCV010000080.1:0-8134 GCA_964409295.1 uncultured Sulfurovum sp. | reverse complement strand
CATCACAGGCTCTTGATGTTGGAAGCTTCTCATTATCGTGAGGATAGGCATTTTTATACCAATATTTCCAAGGTTTAAATTTTTGCCATTTTTTAGTTTGAACATTCCATTGATAGTTTCCTAAAACATAATCTTCTGTTCCATTAGTATCTCTTTTCAACATATAACGCTGTTTAAATTTTCCCCCTACCGTATAAATGGCATCTTTTAGAGTAAAGTTTGCCTCTTTAGGAAGTTTAGAGAAGTCTGCAACGACAACTGAAGAATCTTTTTTTATATCTTGAATCATCTTTGGATGACGTGAGTGACTCCATGAAGTATGTTTATCAGCATGACACTCTATGCATTTTGATGAACCAACGAAAAAAGCCTTTTTTTGTGTTATAGGTTGTAAGTCACTACGGATACTGACATGATTCTGAGTAAGCTGTTTATAGTAAGGGATAATTTTTGGTAGAGGTTGATAGAAAAAGTAACCAAGAGTAATTAGTAAAATAGGAATGAGGATAGAGAGAATTTTTTTCAATATTTTTCCTTGAAAGTTAATGATGAATAATAGCAGAATTAATATAAATAGAAAAAAATTAACAAAAAGTTAAAAAAAATAAGAAAAAATAGAGTTTAATCTACACTTTTAAGTAGAATTAGGGTAAAATCGCGTTTCAAATTAATGCACAGATATTTAATACTGGGTAAAATACTAATAAGGATGGTTATCAGTTATGAAAAGAACGTTTCAACCACATAACACACCAAGAAAAAGAACTCACGGATTTAGAACAAGAATGAAAACTAAAAACGGACGTAAAGTGATTTCTGCTAGAAGAGCAAAAGGTAGAAAAAGATTAGCAGTATAAAACATTTTTCTAGTGTAAAAACTACGAAAGAATTTAATAGAATTTATAAAAATTCTAAAACTGTACATACTTCAAAATTTGTACTTTTCTATCAATATCATGATGAAGAGTATAAATTAGGGATTGTTGCCAGCAAAAAAGTTGGTAATGCAGTCCATAGAAACAGAGCAAAGCGTCTGCTTCGAGCTCACTTTCTGAGTCATCTTCCAAATTTAAAAACAGGTTATTATGTATTGGTTGCTAAACCAAATTTACTAAAGAGTGAGTATAATGAAACCACAGAGGAATTTTTTAAGGCATTAAAACGCTTAAAAGCCTTGAAACAATGATACTCTTAAACACTTTTTGATATAATTTGCCATCAATTTTAAATATAATTCTTAAAATATTAATATAATTTAACATATAAAGTATAAATTAAATATATAGGAATTTAGCAAAAGGCAATCTCTCGTGAAACAAAACGACAATCTTCAACAACGGCTTCTTCTTGCATTGGTACTCTCATTTGTAGTATTTGTGGTATTTGATATGTTTATGCCTAAAACGGCAAAAAATATTGACCAAAATAGAACAGCTATAACACAACAAGTACAACAGACTCCTAATGTGATGAACTCAAGTTCAGCTACAGCACCTATTCAAGCTTCTCAAAGTTTAGCACCTGTTACAAGCGTAAAATCGTTAACAACAGTAAATTCAGATACTTTTATTTACAACATTGATGAACTTGGGCGTATTGCACAGGTAAAAATGTTAGAGGCAAAATATGAGTATGAGGGAAAAAAGTTAGAACTTTTAAATCCTCTATGGGTTAAACCTTTAGAGATTCGTTTTGCTGACATCTCTTTAAATAAAGAGGCACTTAAAACAGCATACACTGCTTCTGTATCAACTATTGATTTAAATAATGGTACAGCAAATAAAGTAATTTTAACACAAAAGTTATCTTCGGTAACGGTTACAAAAGAGTTGACTTTCTACAAAGATGGACATTATGATATTAATGTAAAACTCTCTAAACCTGTAGATTATTTTATTACTACAGGGCAGAGACCAGATGCCGACCATACTATGTATATGGTTGTTCAAGGGGCATTGATTAAAAAAGGAAATGGTGTCGTAGAGATTCTTGAAGATGGGGATGTCGAAGAGAGTTTGACAATTTCAAATGCAAAATTTGCTTCTGCTTTTGATAGATATTTTACCTCTACACTTTATAATTTTGAGAAGCCTTTACATGTCTCTAACATTATTATTGGAGAAGATAAAGATAATGCACTTCTCTTTGTTCAAGGAGAACAAAACTTTTCACTTCATGGTTATTTAGGACCTAAAACAGCATCAGCTCTAAGAGCAATTAATCCTGAGTTAACAGATGTTATTGAGTATGGATTCTTTACCTTTATCTCAAAACCACTATTCAAGGTTTTAGAGTGGTTTCATGGACTTGTTGGTAACTGGGGTTGGGCAATTGTTTTAGTGACATTACTTATTAAATTAATTCTTTTCCCTCTCTCTTACAAAGGGATGATGTCGATGCAGAAGCTAAAAGATTTAGCTCCACAGATGAAAGAGTTAAAAGAGAAGTATGGAAAAGACCCTCAAAAAATGAATGCAAAAATGATGGAGATGTATAAAAAGAATGGTGCAAATCCAATGGGTGGATGTTTGCCAATGATAATGCAAATTCCAATTTTCTTTGCTATCTATCGTGTACTATTAAATGCTGTTGAACTTCAAGGTGCAGAGTGGGCATTATGGATTACAAACCTTTCAGTAATGGACCCATATTTTGTTTTGCCTGTATTAATGGGTGCTTCTATGTGGTATCAACAAAAAATTACACCAAACACCATGACTGACCCAATGCAACAGAAAATCTTTCAGTGGTTACCTGCTGTTATGACAATTTTCTTTGTTACATTCCCTGCAGGATTGGTTCTTTACTGGTTGGTAAACAACCTCTTTACTATTGCTCAACAATATGTAATTAACAACGCATTTGAAAAACAGAAAGCTGCTAAAATCGCAGCACAAAAATAAATTATAAGGGGAGATGTGAACATGGAGATGAAAAGAATTGAAGCTGATACATTAGAAGAAGCCTACAGCAAGGCAGCCAAAGCGTTAGCATGTTCAGTAACAGAGATAAATTATGAGATAATACAATATCCGACCTCTGGAGTGATGGGCTTATTTAAAAAAACAGCAATTATTATTGCTGTTAAAAAAATAGTAGAAGTAAAAGAACAACCTATTCAAGAGAAAAAGAAAGAGAAAGTAGCTGAAGTTGTTCTTGAAGAGAAAGAGGAGATTCCTGTTACTAAAACAGTTGAAAAACCTCTTCCAAAGAGAGTGGAGACGATTGAAAAATTAGTTCCTAAAAATGATGCTATTGTTGATAATTTTTTTAATGATGACGTAAAAGAGAAAGAAGAAGTAAAAAAAACAGAATCAGTTGAAATCAAAGAGAGTGGTAGAGAAAATAGTGAAGAGTTGGTATTTGATGATGATAGAGACCATCCTGAAAACAGAGAACGCTCTATTGATATTGAAAATAAGATTCTAAAACTCATGGACGTGGCATGTTTTCATATTGATACGGTAGAGGTTGATGTCTTTAATGGTATTGCTCATATCTTTATTGATGGAGAAGATGCTGCCTTATTGATTGGTAAAGAGGGCTATCGTTACAATGCTCTTTCTTATATGCTCTTTAACTGGATTAATGCAGAGTATAACCTCTATATTAAACTTGAAATTTCTGAATTTATTCAGGCTCAAGAGGAGATGATTGATAATTATCTAAAACCAATTGCAGAGCATATTATCGAGCATGGTCGAGGAAAAACAAAGCCCCTAGATGGAATTTTGGTACAGATTGCTTTAGAGAAGCTTCGTGCTATGTTCCCTAATAAATATATTGCTATTAAAACAGGTAAAGATTCTAAGAAATTTATTATTATTAATGATTTTAATAGCAAAAAAAAATAGTTAAATAATATGTCTACAACTATAGTTGCCATTGCCACGGCAACGGGTATATCTTCAATCTCTATTATTCGGGTAAGTGGTGTAGATGCACTTGCCCTTGCTAAGAGAGTTTCTCAAAAAGAGCATATAATACCCCGTTATGCTCATTTAACTTCACTTTATAATAAAGATAATCACCTTATTGACCATGCTCTTTTAATCTATTTCAAAAATCCACATTCATTTACAGGAGAAGATATTGTAGAGTTTCAATGTCATGGTGGAATGATTGTTGCCCAAGAGATTTTAGAGACTCTTTTAGCTCATGGAGCTATTTTGGCTGAACCGGGGGAGTTCTCTAAGCGAGCATTTTTAAATGGAAAAATAGATTTAACAAAAGCAGAAGCTATTGCTAAATTGATTGAGACCAAATCGGTTGATGGTGCAAAAATATTAGCAAAACAGCTAAAAGGAGACCTTAAAGCATTTATTGATGAGAGTAGGGAGGCGATGCTTAGGGCTACTGCTTACTCTGAAGTGATGATAGATTATGCCGAAGAGGATATTCCTGAGGATATTATTGAAAATATTCTAAAACAGCTTGATTCATTAATTTTGAAAATAGAGAATATTGTAGATGCCTCACATCGCCGTAAAGGTTTGATAGAAGGCTTTAGAGTTGCTATTGTAGGAAAGCCAAATGTTGGTAAAAGCTCCTTACTTAATGGTTTGTTGAGTTATGAAAGAGCCATTGTAAGTGATATAGCAGGAACTACTCGTGATACTATCGAGGAGCAAGTACGGATTGGTTCACATATTATTCGTTTGATTGATACAGCAGGTATTCGTGATGCTCGGGATAGTATTGAAAAAATAGGGGTAGAGCGTTCTTTGGAATCCATAGCTGATGCAGATGTAGTTATTGCCCTTTTTGATGCGAGTCGAGCTTTTGATGAAGAAGATAAACGTATTGTTGAAATTCTAAATTCAATTGAAAATAAAGAGATTATGGTTGCTATAAACAAATCTGATTTGGAACAGGTTTTTGATGAGTCTATGGTTCAAAGATATAATCCTATTTATGTAAGCTCTATGTATAATTTTAAAAATCTTACAACTCAACTTCAAAAACTTTTTGATACTATTGGGCAAGATGAAGAGCTTATGTTAATCTCAACACGTCAAATAGAGGCTGTAGAAAAGACCAAAATAGCTATTTTGGAAGCTAAAGAACCACTGAAGTTAGGAGAGCTAGAATTCTTTTCTTATCATCTTCAAGATGCGATAACTGCCCTAAGTTCTATCTCAAAACCTTATGATTCTGAAGAAATTTTAGATAAAATGTTTGGAGAGTTTTGCTTAGGCAAATAGAATCAATAGAACGATTAAGGAGTTTTTATGTTTGGTAATAACTTAAAATATACATTAATAACACTAACGCTATTAGGAGTTTCAGGCTGTAATCAACGAACCATTACGTTACATCCTGAGACCAGAACCTCTGTTCCTAGAGTTACACCTAGCTCTTCACAAGCTGTTGTAAGAGAAGAGATTTTAATTAATAAAAATCCGAATCTTGGAGAGCGAGTATCTGTACCTGAGAATAACCCATCGTTAGGAACGGCTATTTCTGATGATAATGGACATGATGCAAATATTGATGGCGAAATAGACCGAGCTGAGATGGAGTCGGAAACAATACATAATACGCCTATGCAACGTATGGCATTCCCTGTTGATGAGTATGCTCGTCTTTCAAAAAGAGGCTACAGTACTGTTATGGGAAGTATCTATGTTGAAAATTCAAATAGTGGCGAAAAAATTATGGGACAAAAAGTAAAATTATGGTTAAACCCTGTTACTTCCTACTCTAACCAGTGGTATCAACAAGATTATTTGGGTGGATACAAACTCAGTAAAATTGATAAACGAATTTTTAACTATATGAAGTTAGAATATTCAAAATCAAATGGAAGTTTTAGATTTTCAGGTGTTCCACGAGGAGAGTATTATTTGGTGGGTTCAGTAAATTGTACAGAAGCGTGTGGCTTATCAAAGAAAGATACAAAAGTTCGTTTGGTTAAAAGAATTTCAGTAGGTTCAGGCGTAACGCGTATTGATTTGATGAAAAACGTTCCATAGTTGGAACGTTTGGGGCTTATTTTTTTGGGTAAGCCTCTTCTAAAGCAATATACAGCTCATTTGGTGTTATTTCATTTTGAGTATCTAAAATGTTCTGCATTACTACATTATCTTCTTTTCCATTCCACACTTTAATATATGAACCCTCTTTATAGCCATTGTCTTGTCTAAATTTATTTAGAATATTTTTCCCAACATAAAGCTTATATAACTCTGGAAGTTTTAAATTGAGTTGTGAGGACATATTTAAAAAAGAGATAATAAGAGTATTAATATCTGAGTTACAAAAAAGAATTTTTATCATCTCTTCTACTAATTCAATCTCTTGATAGCTATTTAAATTACTCTTAGCATGTTCATCTTGAAAAGTTTTAAACCCATCCATTTTAGAGACAACCTTTGCAATATCTTCGACAGAGCCTAAAGAGTCTATTTTGTAAAGACGTAGAGTTTCACTCATCACAAAGTGCCAAATATCGACAATCTCTATTTTGATATTGGCATAATCAGGAGAAGCATCAATATTTTTCCAGTGTTTCCAAGGGTACGATTCAACCAGTTCAGCCGCTTCAAGATAGATACAGCGTCTCCAATCTATTTTTTTTCCATTTTTGGTTATACCCTTTTCCCAATTTACTCCATTAGTCGCATCATTTAACTCTTGTTGCAGTTCTAGCATTTGTAATATTCTATTCATTAACTCTCTTTATTTTTTTCTTATTTTATCAAAATTGCTATGGTAACTTGGTTACAAAAGCACCTTTTAGTATTTTGCTATTAGCATATTCACTACGAAGCTCTCCTAATCGAATCTTTGCTTCATGTATGTCTCTAAATGTTTCTAAGAAAACTTTATATTGAACTCTATCAGCATTAGGAACTTCTTTGGTTACTAGTCCATTTTTTAATCTAGAAAACTCTTGATAAATCAGAGGAAGACTTGTTTTATAATTAAATGTACCTAACTGGATAGAGTAGATGCCGTTTTGTGCTTTAGAGTTTGATTTTATTACTTTAGTAGTTTGTACAATAGGGCGAGAGAAGCTTGGTATTAAAGGTGTATCAAAAATATTTTCTTTTGTAGAAGAACTTTTTTTAGGAAAGGAGATACTGCTCTTTTTATATTTATGTTTAAAGAGTATATTTTTACTATTTTTACGGCTTTTTAATACCCATGCATTGTTATAAGCAGAGGTTTTTTGACATACTTTTTGGTAGAGTTCTTTTTTTTCCATAAGTCTCCATGTTGGTTTAGGAGATAGGGCATTAGAATAAGTAGTAACCCACGCTTTGATATTATCATTTTCGACTCGTTGAAAGGTTAAAATGACTTCATTGTCTTGAAAACAGAGTTGCATTGTTTGAAAGGTTCGGATACTAGGAAGTTTTAGTTTTTTCCATCTTAAACCATTTTTACTGTAGTATAGTGATGAGTAGCCTTGTTTTTTACTTGATACGGTGTGCAACCAAATACCATCATGTGGGTCATGTACAATAGCTTGAATCTCATCGTTGATAAAACTGTTAACTACTTGCCATTTTCCATTTATATCAACAATAACAGGTACATTTAATGAACCATTTGGATATAAAGCATTTTTATTATAGGTGTTAAAAAAAAGTAGTAAAGCATCATTATGAAGTTTAAAATAGTTTTTATATTGAAGTTGCTCATCATTTGTACACTCATGGTCAGAGAGCTTTTGACAAAGTTGACTTTTTGTCTGTTGAGGTAAATGTATATTAAGGGGGCGAGCTTGTGCAGAATAGAAAGCAAGTACAATGAAAAGTGAGAAAAATTTCATAAATTTATCCTTGTTTTTTCATATTATAACTTGTTTTCTTTTAATAATTTGCTTGAATATAGTATAAAAAATGATTTAATAAAATAATTGTTAAGATTGGTCACGATTAGAAGAGATAGAGTAAAAAGTGGAGCGGGAAACGAGACTCGAACTCGCGACCCTCAGCTTGGAAGGCTGACGCTCTAGCCAACTGAGCTATTCCCGCGTCTACACTTATGGATGGGGTAGAGGGATTCGAACCCCCGAATGTCAGTACCAAAAACTGATGCCTTACCGCTTGGCCATACCCCAATCATCTCTACACAATGTTTGTGTGGACGGCATTATATATAAAACAATAAAGAATGTCAAGAG
>CAYPCV010000079.1:0-14193 GCA_964409295.1 uncultured Sulfurovum sp. | reverse complement strand
AGCTACAAGAATGGCTCATAATAAAATAAACAGAGAAGTCTATACCCAACCACTAGTTCCTGATGTAGCATTTACCCCAAACTCTCGTAAAAATTATAGATATTTTGTTGCCATGTATCACGACCAAGGGTTAGCACCACTCAAAGCCCTCTATTTTGATGAGGGAATTAATGTTTCATTAAATCTACCTATCAAAAGAAGCTCTGTAGACCATGGAACAGCTTTTGATATTGCTTATAAAGGCGTAAAGTTAAATAGTTTTAGTTATCTGAATGCTGTTCGCTATTTGAAAGAGTCACTCTCTCTTTAGTTATTTCGTAACTACTCGATTTCGTCCATTATCTTTGGCTTCGTAGAGTGCTTCGTCGGCACGCTCCAAAAGTATCATCTGTGTGTCGCCATCTCTAAATTCTGTTACTCCAAAACTACAAGTTACTTTGCCTACATGCAAGAAAGGATGCTCTTCGAGATTTTTTCTTAGACGAGAAGCCAATTTGGAAGCATCAGATAGAGAAGCTATTTGTAGAACAACAATAAACTCCTCTCCACCCCATCGCACAAATATATCACTATCTCGTAAAAGGTTTTTAATCATATAGGTTAACTCGATTAAAACGCTATCTCCAACATTATGTCCGTAGGTATCGTTAATATTTTTAAAATGGTCAATGTCAAAAAGAATAACAGCAAAATCTTTATCGTAACGATTCGCATTGTAGATAAAATCAGGAAAAAGTGAATTAAGTTTAACACGGTTATAGATACCTGTCAAAGCATCATGTTCAGCAAGTTTTATAACCTTGTTGGTCTCCCCTACTATTTTGGTTATATTGTGAAAAAGAAGCAGATACTCCGTAGAAAAAGCTATTTTACTCACTTTAATATGGAAATAGTAGAACTCTTTATCTTCTTGATTTAAGAGTTTAACTTTAATACTATCATCTCTATTATTCTCTATCTTTTGCAACCAATTTTTACCTAAGCTATGCTTTCCTAAACATCCCTCTTCTTCAATAAAAAGAGAACCTACAGAAAAATAAGAGGCATTAAAATCAGCTATTGTAGACGAGCCAAAAAAAGAGAGACCTTTTTTATTGATATTTACAATCTTTTTAGAATTTGTAATAATAGAGATATTATCCATCGAATCTAAGAAAGAAGTAACAAAAATATTATGCCGTTTAGCATAATATTTAACCGTAATAATCCAAAGAACAAAAATGCTAAATAGAGAAGCTATAAGATATTCATTCATGATATAAAATTAAATAAAAAGTCCACTGTTATCATCAATAATATCTACAGGTTCACAAAATGTTATATGCTTACCCTGAATAGTCTCTTGACACAAAGAACAGAGATAACGATAATTTTTCATATCGTAAAAAATAGTCTCTTTTTCAGATAAAGAAGCATAGCATTCTGCACAAAAAGAGGCAACATTTTCAATAATTTCTGATGTTGCTTTTTGTCTTAAAAAACCGTTTTCACTCATGAAAGCTCTTTAATCATTTTTTTAGCCTCTTCAAGTGAACTATCCAATTCAAAAGCACGTTTATAAAAAATTAAAGCTTCATCTTTTTTGCCCATATCATAGAGGGTATTAGCAAAATTATAACAGTGAGGAGCAGACTCTTTATTTAAGTCAATGGCTATTTTATGATGCTTTATTGCCTCTTCACTTTCGTCTAATTTATGTAAGATATTGGCTAAAAGTACATGAGCTATATCTTCAGAAGGGTTTAACTCTATTACTTGTTTATAAATCTCTTTTGCCTCAGATAAACGCTCTAAATGCATAAGAATAAACCCATATTTTAGTAATATCTCTTGATTATCAGGTTCCAAGATTAATGCACTTGAAAGTGCTTTGTCTGCTTCAGCATAATCCTCTTTTTCAATGGACTCATCAGCCATTGCATTTAGTTGCTGAACACGAGATAACTGTACTGCTGGTGTCGAGAATGTTTTGTTCATCTCAGTCACACCTCCTATCTGTTCGTTTTCATTCTTGGCTTCAAAATCTACACCACGTTTAGGGTAAGAACTGGAAAATAATTGTTTAAAAAATAGATAAAAAACGACAGCTGAAATTAAAAAAAGTAAAAATTGAAAGGTACTCATTGGGTCTCCATATTTGGTAGGCATATCATAGACTATTCTTGCTTAGAGAGTGCTATATCTTAAGTTTAACTATTAATCTGAGCCGATAGATTTGCAAGAGCTGTTTCTAAATCTTCTCGATTAGAATAGAGAAAAGAGTGTTTTTCCTCTTCGCCAATACGAATAAAAATTCCATATCCATTGATTTCGACACGTCCTTTTGCCTCTATATCTATCCACTCTAAGCTCATCTCTGCTACCTCATTTTTATACCCTGTTTTAACCAAAACAGCAGGATAAAGTTGCTTAATATCTTTTATATTAAAGGTCTTATTATTGATTGTTAATTTTTTCATAATTCGATTATAGTATAATCCTTTAAAATTTAGGAGAAATAACCAAATGAATTTAAACGCACAGATAAAATCAGATATAAAAGATGCAATGAGAGCTAAAGATGTTCTAAAAAGAAACACACTAAGAAATATTCAAGTGGCTGTAAAAGATATAGAAGTAAATGAGAGACGTGAAGTAACCGATGCTGACTTAGAAGCAATTTTAGTAAAATACGCAAAACAGCGTGAAGATGCAATGGCTCAATTCAAAGATGCAGGTCGTGATGACTTGGTGGAACAAGAGCAAGCAGAATTAGAAATTGTAAAAGCCTATCTTCCAGAACCAATGAGCGATGAAGAGCTAGAAGCAACTCTAAAAGAGATTATTGCTCAAGTTGGTGCTGAATCAATGAAAGATATGGGTAAAGTAATGGGAAAATCAAAAGCAGTTATAGGAAGTAGAGCCGATGGTGGACGTATTAATGTTGTGGTTAAGAGGCTCTTGGCATAAATAGCAAATCATTTTCAATACTAACTAAGCTCATGAGGGATTGTCTTACTTGTTTTGGCTCCCATCTCTCTGAGCTGTTCTACTTGCCTTACAATATTTCCACGACCTTCACTCAACCGTTTTTTTGCTGATTCAAAATTTCCTTGCAGAGTATCAAACTGTTTTGAGATTTTAACCATGTCATTAGAAAAATTTACAAACTTATCGTACAAAGCCCCTGCTCTTGTGGCTATCTCTTTAGCATTTTGATTCTGCTTCTCATATTTCCATACATTTTCGATAGCACGCATTGCAATCAACAAGGTGGTAGGGCCGACTAAAAGTATCTGTTTTTTGAATGCATCATCATAGAGTGTTGCATCACTCTCCAAGGCTACAGCCAATGCCCCTTCTATAGGAACAAACATAAAAATAAAATCCAAGCTATTTACACCTAAAAGCTTCTCATAATTTTTATCACTCAATGATTTAATATGATTCCGTAATGCTTTTGTATGCTCTTTTAAATAGAGTTCTTTAGACTCATCTAAAGAGGTATTTATAAACTTTTCATAGGCAATAAGTGAAGTTTTTGCATCAATAATCAAATCTCGTTTATCGGGAAGATGTACTAAAACATCAGGGCGATACACTTTACCCTCTTCATTTTTCAAGGAGACTTCACGAGTATATTCAATACCTTTACGAAGTCCTGAGGATTCTAACACTTTTTCTAAAATCATTTCGCCCCAAACACCTTGTTGTTTCTTTTCGCCTTTTAAAGCATTGGTTAAATTTATGGCATCTTGACTAATTTGTTGATTAAGCTCTTTTAGTGAAATAATCTCTTGTTTTAACATCGCTCTATCTTTAGATTCATCAGAATATAAGGTATTAATCTGTTGTTTGAATTCAGAGATTTGAGACTCCATAGGTTTCATAAGTGAACTTAAGCTTTCATGACTAAGCTTAGTAAACTCTTTGGAGTTTCCTTCAAAGATTTTAGAAGCAAGTTCAGCAAACTCCTCTTTGAGTTCTCCCCTATGCTCTTCCATCATCTGTATCTTTTCTGCTGTCTGTTTCTGCTGTTCTGAAAATTTAATCTCTAGCTCTCTATTTTCTGTATAGAGCAAAGTACTTTTCTCTTTGAGTTCTTCATACGCTTTTTTAACGACAAATGCTTCTTCTTCAGATTTTTCAAGCTGTTCAGTTAATATTTTATAGTGAATTTTCAACTCATCAAGAATTGTTTTATTCGCATGCAGTTCATCCACATGCTCTTTTTCTTGCTCAATTATCTGCTCTTGCAATTTAGTAACTATTTTTTCAGCACGTTGAAGCTTCTCATGACTATTTTCTAAATACTTTAACTCTTCTTGTAATTTAATATTATCTATTTTTTCATCATTCCATGCCGTATTTAAAAAAGAGAGCTGTTTCTCTTTGGCTCGGTCTATCTCCTTTGCTTGTTCCAAAATAGAACCCAAAGTTTGAATTTTCGTCACAAAAACAACAATTACAGTAGAGATAATAATCGTAATTAATAAAAAAAGAAATAGCATAACATAGAAATCATTGTCTATTTGAAAATTAGCAAAAACTCTATCCACATCCTAGCCTTTTATTCTATCGTACTCTTTG
The DNA here is from genome assembly GCA_964409295.1 of uncultured Sulfurovum sp. Lineage (GTDB taxonomy): Bacteria > Campylobacterota > Campylobacteria > Campylobacterales > Sulfurovaceae > UBA1140. Next base: position 9,624 of record CAYPCV010000079.1, on the reverse strand, counting down.
GGTGCTGTACACTCCAAAAGATTACTATCTAGTGTTCCATTGTATTTCATATCTGAAAATAAAATTTTAACACGGTTATCCAAATTATCTACATAGACAATCTTTGAGAGTTGATTTTTACTATCTAGCGTTATTAGATACTCTAAATCTTTGTAACTAGCTTGATAATCATTTTCACTTATTTTTTTTGCTACCGATAAGATAGATTTCAAATCAATACCCTCATCAACCAAGTAGTTTGCTACCTGTTCTAAATCATGGTCTACCACAGTGAGTTGAATTCCATCGGTACAGACCTCTTTTTTTGAGGGTGCTGTGTAGTTCCATTTGAATAAGCTTCGAGTATAACTCTGCTCTATTCCTGAATCATCTGCAATGGCTTCTACTAAATCTTGAAAATAGACCTTTCCTTTATAGTTAATCACTTTACCATGGTCATTGGTAATAGTCTGTTGAAAATCGGTTGTAAAATTAGAAGGAAGCGTTATACTTGCAGACAAAGAGGCAAAAAGTGTTGAGAGTAGTAGTAAGAGTTTCATTTAGAAATATCCTTGTTTAAATTATATATTGAAATGTTGCCAAAAAATTGTGGATTAACTATATAAAATTATATAAAAAGTAACAATACCATTAGAATAACATTTAATAAAACAGCATAACCATACTTTGCATTTTTTGTTTTAATCGCTCGATATAGCGTCCAAAAAAAACCTGAAATTAAAATAAAATAGAGGAGTGTCCAAAGAAGAAGTCCTTGTGTTTGAGGCTCTGTCATTTTGCTAAATCCTCTTTGGCTAATCGGTCAACCATTTTAATACTATCTAAAGCATTTTCTAAAATTTTCTTTGTTGATTTTAATGGTTGCATTCGCAAATTGGTCTGTTTTTTATCAAAAGATTCATCCATTAATATCTCCATAACCTCTTGTTCTAAATCCGTATAAATCTCTTGAAGTTTTTTTTCTATTAGTTCTATATTCATTTCAGCCTACTTCTGTTTTGGTCTAAAAATTTTAATAACATTTTCATCTGCTTCCATAAAAGCACCACCAATAAGGTCAATACAGTAAGGAACAGCAGGAAAAACAGCGTCCAAACATTCACGAATAGATTTTGGTTTACCTGGCAAATTAATGATTAACGCACCATCACAAATTCCTGCCGTCTGACGAGACAAAATAGCTGTTGGAACGTACTGTAAGCTCACAGCTCTCATCTGCTCTCCAAAACCTGGAAGCAGTTTTTGACAAACATTTTCAGTTGCTTCGGTAGTTACATCACGAGGGGCAGGACCTGTTCCACCTGTAGTTACAATAAGGTCACAATTCTTATCACGAGCCAGTTGAATTAATGTTGTTTCAATAATTGATTGCTCATCAGGAATACATCGGTACTCATACTCACACTCATTTAACAGATACTCTTTCATCGTATCCATAATTGCTACACCTGAAATATCTTCGTATATTCCTTGACTTGCTCTGTCCGAGGTAGTTACCACACCTATTTTAATTTTATCCATTTTTATTTCCTATTTTTTTAATTAACACAAGAGGGAGTAAAAACCCTCGTTATCCAATCTTCCACAAAATTCTATCCAACATAGAGGTACTTAAAAAACGTTTCAAATACCCCAAAATTATTGTTGCTTTAGTTATATAATATCGTGGCTTTGGCTTTTTGGCTAGTATAATTTTATGAACCACACGAGCCACAAAAATTGCCTCTTCATTAAAAGGTACTTTTGACTTATCTTTACTTAAGTTTTCTAAATATTTCTCTTTAAACAGAGAGTTATCTATATCAATATTTTCTTGGAGTTTTCTCATCGCTGTTGTCCGAAAATTTGATGTAACAGGCCCTGTATTTAAAAGAACGGGATAGATATTTGTACCTTTTAGCTCTAAACGTAAGGTATCGCTTAAACCCTCTATTGCATATTTACTGGCATTGTAAGCACCTCGTCCAAACAGAGAAACCAAGCCCAAAACAGAAGAGTGTTGAATTATTTTGCCATAACCTTGTTTTCTCATTACAGGGATAATTTGTCGTGTACATTCATGCAAGCCAAAGACATTAATTTCAAACTGCTCTCTTAGAAAATTTGTTTCCAAATCTTCTAAAACAGCAGGTTGCCCATACCCAGCATTATTAAACCAAACATCTATTTTACCATCTTCTTCCAAAACATTTTCAATAACTTGGGCAATATCATTTGAATTTGTTACATCCAAATGCATTGCATGTTCCAAACCTGCACTCAATAGTAGCGACAAATCATCAGAATTTCTGACCGTTGCATAGACTTTAATACCTTGGGATTGTAAATATTTAGCCGTTGCTAAACCTATTCCCGTAGAACATCCCGTAATAACGATATTGGTCATTCTCTATTGTTTTCCGTATTTTAAATCTTTTACAGCTTGCGTCACATCTTGTTGACGCATAAAATGTTCGCCCACTAAAAAAGCATCTGCCCCTACACTACTAAGTTCTTTAACCATTTCATGGTCGGTAATTCCACTCTCAGCTACAATAATTTTATTTTTAGGAATCAAAGGAATAAGCTTTTCACTTAACTTCATATCCATCTCAAAGGTCTCTAGGTTACGATGGTTAATTCCAATAATATCTGCCCCACAAAAAATCGCTTTGGTTAAATCCTTTTTATCGTGTATCTCCACCAAAGCTTCCATCCCTAAGTGTCGAGTATAGTTAATCAACTCTTTTAACTCTTTTCTAGTTAATGCCATCGCAATTAACAGAACATAGTCTGCCCCAAAAGCCAATGCTTCTATAAGTTGATATTTATCTACGATAAAATCTTTACGAAGCAAAGGAATTGAGGTATAACGACGAACCATCCCTAAATACTCTTTGTCCCCTTGAAAAAAGTGAGGTTCAGTCAAAATAGAGAGTGAGTCTGCTCCACCTTTCTCATAGGCTTGACCAATAACCATTGGGTCAAAATCTTTTCTAATAATCCCTTTACTCGGACTTGCTTTTTTAACTTCTGCAATAATTCTGTATGGATTCTCTTTTGTAGATTTTAAAGCTGTTTTTACATCTTTAGGAACAAAAGGATTATATGCTAAAGAGCGTCCCAACCACTCTAATGGATAATCAATTTTTCTCTTTTCTAAATCTTCTTTTGTCTTTTTTATAATATCATCTAATATCTGTGCCAATTTTTTTCCCTCTTATTATTTTTATAAACTTACTATTCTTTACACTTCTGACGAATTGCATTCCAATGGTTACGAATTTCTTCTTCTTTTAAACCCTCTATTTCAACCACTCTTTTCATCAATTTTAATGCTTTTTTACAAGCTCCAAGCTTGTAGTTTCCCCAAGCTAATGAATCTAAATAGTAACTGTTATCAGGTTGTTCAATCAAAGCTTTTTCAATAATTTTCATACCTTTTTCAATATCAATATCTTTGTCTATGAGAGTATAACCATAATAGTTCAAATAAATCGTATTTTCAATGCCTTTTTCCATTGCTATCTCAAAACGCTTAACAACTTCTGCAAGCATCGCTTTATCATTTTTATCGGGGCTTGCTTCATACAATGACATTGCTGATTCAGCATACCATTTGGGGTCATTGGTCTCTAGCATTAATTTCCTAGAGAGTTTATCTGCTTTATCAAAGGCTTTTGACTCAATATATAAAGAGTAAAGTAACTCAGGATTATTATACTCACTTTTCAAAAATGCAATAGCCCCATCATAATCTTTAAGATGAAGATAACTCTCTATAACTTTTTCAGCATACTCCTCTTTTTTGCTAGAGGCATAAAGTGCTTTGTAGAGAGGTATTATTTTAGAAACATTATTTTGTTGAAAATAGATAGAGATAAGCTGTAAACATATATTTTCACTGCACTTATGAGCTGTTCTATGATTCTCTAAACGAATAGTTGCATCAGAAATATTACCCATATAATTGACCAATATAGTCGTTATTTTTAATAAAATATTTTCATTATAGGTTTTGTTGTATGCCTCGGTTAATAACTCTACAGCTTTGGGATAATCTTTGCTAAAGATATAAGCATTTGCAGAGAGTTCAAAGTCTACAGCCTCTGTTGAGCCTTTCAATAGTAATGCACTTACCTCTTTGGCTTCTTTGTATTTTTTTTCATATAAATACGAAGAGAGCAACAGCCGTTTAGCCACTAAATTTGTAGGATGCGTTGAGACATACTCTTTTAGCTTTAAAATATTATCCGAAGTTAACCCTGAATAGAGAGCAGTCTTTAACTCTTTTAAGAGGTACTCATCTTTTCCTGTCTCTTTATAGAGTTTTTTATAATAATAATTACTCTTTTTAAAGTCACTATTTTGTTCATAAAAAATCGCTTGAACAATCCACTTATCTTCATTTATATCTCCACGGTTCAATGCATCTTTTTTATGAGCAAAGTTCTTAGGATTATAATGTGCAAGCTCTTCTATAGGCACAATTTGACTCTGTGGTATATATCTTGTACACCCTACAACCAATACAGCTGTAAAAGTTAAAACTAAAATTACTCTATTTTTTAATCTATTATTCCTGGGCACTCTTTTTTTACCTCTTCTTTATCGTTCTTAAATGTCTCCCAAAATGGAAAAGTTCGACATTGGCGTGGTCTTACAGAGTATATTGTACACTGTTTTTTATTATTATCAAAAAAAATACACGCATAGTTATCATCATCCAACTTTTTTTCTATCAAAGAGTAGCGATGTTTAACTTTTTTAAGATACATTGTAGCAAATTCTTCTATATTTAGTTTTAAAAATTCAGCCATTTTTTCAATTTCTGGGTATTTAGCCCATATATAACCACTAGCTCCCGTACAACATGCACCCCCACAGGCTTCACAGGCAGAGGGTGTAAACGTATAATTGTAACCATCTTGTGTTAAAAACTCATGCTCCATATTCTAATAATCTCCTTTAATACTTTGTGTGTTTGCTTTCAAAAAAGCTTCTTTTGGCTCTTCTAAGTAGCTACTCTTCTCATCAAAAACAATTAATGGTGGTAATATTTTTGTGAGTGATTTAGAGTTTATGCGTGCTGAAATCATAACTAACTTTGACTCTCTATCTATTTTAGAATGAACAAAACGTAAAACTTCTGGATTAATTTTATTCTCTTTTAAAGCATGTAAAAGTCTATCAATCTGTTTTGCATCGTAACAGAAGATAAAACGCCCTCGTGGTCGTAAAACCTTTTTAACTTTGGCAATAAACTCTAAAATAGGCAGATGATGAGCATAACGAGCAATATTCAAATGTTCATTTTCACTTTGGATAACAGCCGAATCGTAAAAAGGTGGATTTGAGACCACAAAATCAAATTTCTTATCTTCAGAAAACTCTATAAAGTCGCCTAAATACGCATCAACTTCTAAGTTATTAATCTCATAGTTATGTTTTGCATACATTAACATGCTCTTTTGTTTATCGATAACCGTCGTAGAGACATTAAAATCTCTAGTGAGTAGGAGAGATACAATACCTACTCCACAGCCAACATCTAAAAGTGAGCCTTTAGGCTGAAATCCTGCAATAAATTTGTATAAAAAAATTGAATCACTATTATAAGCATACCCCTTTGTTGGTTGATAAAGATACAAGCCTTCCCCTTCATTTTAAAAATAAATGAGATTTTACTATAAATTGACAATTTTTAGATAAAATTCTTCTTATGAACGATACAACTTTTACTGCTACCCCCCCATTATCAACGGATTTTTGTATGTTAGATTATGAATGTGCTTATATTACTGACAAATCTGTGCGTATGCACTACAAACACATAGAAAAAGCAACTCAAACTTACAATACAGCACTTATTAACCGTGGCTGGCGTCGTTTTGGATGCTACTATTTTCATCCTATTTGCAATGGTTGTAATGAGTGTAAATCTATTCGAGTAGATGTCAAAAACTTCAAACTTCGTAAATCACAAAAGAAATCTATTAAACGAAATAAAAGTACTGAAATTATTATTCAAAAGCCAACACTTTCTCAAGCTCATATTGATTTATACAATAAATACCATTCCTTTAAACAAAAAAAAGATGATTGGTCTCATCGTAATATCTCTCCACGAGAATATCGAGAAAATTTTGTAGAAGGAGCTCATGATTTTGGAAAAGAAGTTCTCTATATTCAAGATGGAAAACTTATTGGAGTCGATTTAATTGATATTTTAGATGATGGAATCTCTTCTATTTACTTCTATTATGACCCTGATTATCCTCAGCTCTCTTTAGGAACCTACTCTCTACTATATCAAGTAGAGCTTGCAAAAATACTTGAACTTCCTTGGATTTATTTAGGCTATTGGGTTGAGGGATGCAAGGCATTTGCCTATAAACCAAATTTTCAACCACAAGAGATACTTGATGGCTTTCCTGCTGTCGATACGATTAGTGAGTGGAAAGGATTTTCTAATTAAAAACTTTAATCTTTAAATAATATTTATTAAATATTATTTAACAAAAAATGACTATTAAAAAAACAACATATATTTATATAATGTTTTTATATTATTAAATATTTAAGAAATTAAAAAATTCCACGATTGTGACACTTTTTTATATATTTCACAAAAAGTGTCCTATAAATTAATCTTATCTTACGTTATTTCAGCCATAATATATAGAAAAAATGAAAAGCACTACTATGGAGAAAATTAAATGTTAGCTGAAAAAAAATTTCTAATATCAACATTCTTATCACTATCACTACTAACAAGCACCACTATAGCCGATGGACTAGAGTGTTCCAATGGACAATGTCGTATAGATGTAGAAAATTTTAGTCCATCACAAAATATGCCTAAAAATATCCATACATTTAAAAATATAGAGCAAAAAAATATTCAACCAAAACATCCTAAATTTCTTACACCTTTAGATAAAAGTATTAAAGTAAGGCACAAAAGTTTAAAACTGGATATTCTCTACTTAAATCCAAATAAATACATTAAACAAAAAAATGAAGTATTAGAACCACTCACAGATGAAGAGATGAATACTATTGTTCCTGCTCCTGAAAAATTTGTAGCAAACCCAGATGAACAAGAGTTGTATTACGAACAACAAAAAGAGATGGGAATAGAATTAATAGAACCTTCTCTTCCAATGTCTCTCTATTATTGCATGGACAATAGAGAGCCTGTGTACGATGAAAAAGCAGAGCAGTTTAACTGTATTATCTCTAGTTAAACTTATCTCTAAAACAAGATATTAAATATCTTGTTCAACTACCTCTTTAAAACTTTTAAAATAGACCTCTTTGAGTCTATTTAAACTCATCTCAACATTATTTATTTTAATCGTATCTCCACCAACTTTACCAATAATATCGGCTTTAATACCAAGCTCTTTTGCCATAGCAATAACAGATTCAAGATTCTCTTTACTATTAACTTCTAAAATAGCTCTGCTTTGAGACTCTTCAAAAATTGCTCTCTCATCTTCTACTCTAACTCCAACAACCACTCCTCGACCTGATACAGCAGACATCTTTGCCAAAGCAACAGCCAATCCACCAGAACTTAAATCTTTTGCTGAACATAAAAGCTCTTTTGCATTAGCATTAATAACCAAGTCCCATAGTTTTAACTCTTTTGTATAATCTATATCAGCCAAGGAACCTGCTGTCTCTCCAAATAACTCTTTAATATATAAAGAACCACCAAACTCCATATTAGTGTCTCCAATAAGAATAAGATGATTCTCTTCGCCTTGAAAAGAGGAAGGAAGCACTCTATTTTCATCTTCATTGAGTCCAACCATAGCAATAGCAGGTGTTGGGAAAACAGAGACACCATTTGTTTCGTTATAGAGAGAAACATTTCCTGAAACTACAGGAGTATTTAACTCTAAACACGCCTCTTTAATTCCTTCACATGCTTGTGCAAACTGCCACATAACCTCAGGGTTTTCAGGGTTACCAAAGTTCAGACAGTCGGTAATAGAAAGAGGTCTAGCCCCAGACATTGCAACATTACGCCCAGATTCAACAACAGCCAAAGCTCCACCTTTTTCAGGGTCAATATAACAGTAACGAGGGTTACAATCAGCAGACATTGCCAAAGCTTTACCATTCTCTTTGATTCTAATACAAGAGGCATCTAAGCTCCCTGGGGCTTTTGTCGTATTGGTCTGAACCATTGAATCATATTGGTCATAAATCCACGCTTTATCAACCACCTCCATTGAACCTACCAAGATTTCAAATGCTTTTTGATTCTCTACTTTTTCATAAGAGTCAAGAGTTTTACATGAAACCTCATCCAAATAAGCAGGTCTCTTGGTTGGTCGGTCCAAAATAGGAGCCTCTTCACTCACAGGAGCAATTGGCATGTCACAAACACGCTCTCCATGCCACATAAGTTCCATTCGTCCTGTATCAGTTACCTCTCCAATCACAGCAACATCCAAGTCCCATTTTTTAAAAATCTCGATAACCTCTTGCTCTTTACCTTTTTTGACACAAACAAGCATACGCTCTTGAGATTCACTTAGCATAAAGTCATAAGGAGTCATCCCCTCTTCACGAGCAGGAACTTGGTCAAGATTCATAATCATACCCGAACCACTTTTTCCTGCCATTTCAAATGCAGAAGAGGTAAGCCCCGCAGCTCCCATATCTTGGATTCCAACAACTACATCTTTGGTTTTAAATAGTTCTAAACACGCTTCAAGAAGAAGTTTTTCAATAAATGGGTCTCCCACTTGAACCGTTGGACGAAGTGATTTTGACTCTTCTGTAAATGAATCTGAACTCATCACAGCCCCACCAAGACCGTCACGACCTGTTTTAGAACCTACATACATTACCGTATTTCCAATACCCTCTGCAATACCTAAAAAGATTTCATCTGCTTTACATAAACCCAAAGCAAATGCATTTACCAAGATATTTCCATTATACGACTCATCAAATGAAACCTCTCCACCAATGGTTGGTACACCCATACAGTTTCCATAACCACCAATACCTTCTGTTACACCTTTAACCAAGTGACGTTGATACTTTGCTGTGTTGTCTTGATTTTTAATGTTTCCAAAACGCAAAGCATTCATGTTGGCTACAGGTCTAGCACCCATTGTAAACACATCTCTCAAAATTCCACCAACACCAGTTGCAGCCCCTTGATATGGCTCGATAAAACTTGGGTGGTTGTGTGATTCCATCTTAAATACAGCAGCCATTCCACCACCAATATCAATAACACCAGCATTTTCGCCAGGCCCTTGAATAACCCATGGAGCTTTGGTTGGAAAACCATTTAGGTATTTTTTACTTGATTTATAAGAACAATGCTCTGACCACATTGCCGAAAAAATACCAAGTTCAACAATATTTGGATGACGACCATCCAAAATTTCTAATATATGGGTGTACTCTAGTTGGCTAAGTTTGTGTGATTTTAATACATCATCTAAATTTTCTAATGGTTTTGACATTATTTATGTTCCTAATTTATGGGAGATTTTTCTGCGTTATTTTAGTCAAAAAGTGCTAAATAGGGGATGAAAATAACAAAAGAGCCATAAATTATGATATGATTTTTACCATGAAAATATTAAAAACAATAACCCTACTCATATT
>CAYPCV010000078.1:0-4003 GCA_964409295.1 uncultured Sulfurovum sp. | reverse complement strand
GCATCCATTCCACCTGTGATAAGTTTTTTAAGGTAAAGCTCTGGAGCAATTCTTAAAAATCTGTGCACACCCAAAGCGTTGTGGTGGGTGGTAAATGGTTTTGCATTTGCTCCACCAAGAATAGGGTGCATCATTGGTGTTTCCACTTCTAAAAACCCTTTGTCTTCAAAGAATCTTCTAATAGAAGAGACAATTTTAGAACGCAATTTAAAACGTTTGGTCACTTCAGCATCCATAATCATGTCTAAGTAACGTTGTCGGTATTTAATCTCTTGGTCTTGAATACCATGAAACTTTTCAGGCAGTGGAGAGATAGCTTTTGTTACTAGATTTACCTCTAAACAGTGCAATGTAAGCTCTCCTGTTCCTGTTACAAAAGGGTAACCTTTTACTTCGATAATATCGCCAACTTCAAACAGTTTTTTTACAACTGTATTGTAGTAGTTCTCTGGCAGGTCATCACGGTTAAAGTAAATCTGTACTAAACCATCCTCGTCTTCTATCTTTGCAAAGGCTGCTTTTCCCATAATTCTGATAAGTTTAAGACGACCTGTAAGACGATACTCTTTGGTTTTATCTTGTTTCATATCATCGGTTTCGATGTCATGAACATAAGCACAGTCAGCTAAAAATGTTGCTGATGGTGTACCTTTTTTAACTTGGTTTGGATAAGGGTTAATTCCCTCTTCGCGTAATTTTTCCGTTTTTCTTATTCGCTCTTGAATATATTGATTGTTAAATATCAAGACTTCTCCTATTTTGTTCTTTTTATTATTGTATGGGGGATGATTTTTTGTAGGGGTATCTATTTTGCTTGACAGGCAGAGCAGACACCCGTTATCTTCATAATGTGGTTAGTCATTTTAAAATTAAACTTTTTTGCAATCTCTTCTTGTTGCTTTTCAATGGTCTCATCGAAAAACTCTTCGATTCCACCACACTCCAAACAGACCAAGTGGTCATGATGGTCTTTTAATCCAAATTCATATTTTTTTCCTTGAGTTCCAAATGAGATGGAACTTACTATCTCTGCTTCTTCTAATAGTGTAAGGGTACGATAGACTGTTGCAATTCCAATCTTGACTTCAGGGTAGCTCATTTTGATAAGATTATAAATATCTTCAGGAGTAAAATGCCCATGATTATCGTAGATAATTTGTAAAATTAACTCTCGTTGTTTGGTGTATTTTAGGTTTGAAGACTTTAATAATTTTTTAAAGTCTTCTAAAATCTCTCTATATTCTTTTTCTATCCTCATAAGCTATGCTATCCTTTTTGTTATTGCGATATGTTATTCTCTTTTGTAGCACTATCTTCAATAGTCTTTGTTGAATTTGTATCTATTGTTGTACTATTATTTTCTAAAGTTACACTTTCATTGTTTTCACGATGTGTTTTATTTAAAAGTTGTTCCCCAATCATAGTCATGGGTGCAAATACTTGGCTATTTGCTGTATATTTAGAGAATTTTTCTTTGAGGAAGTCTGCATTATTAAATCCAAAAATGATAAGTGCAAATATAAAGGCATAACGTGCAATAGCAACAATATATCCAAAAATTCGACTAATAATTCCTATTTCATCTGAAGCAAAGCCAGAAAAAAGTGATGAAACTAGATTAAATAGAATCCAAATAGCAATAAATACAGCGATAAATCCAATAATACTTTGATATTGAACAAGTGCTTCGGGTAAAATGTTCTGTTTTATAATTAAATCGCCTACCATCTCATTGGTTCGTGCAGCTACAGCAATACCCCCAATAAGTCCAAGAAAGTTAAATAACTCCTTCGAGAAACCATTTATTAAGCCCTTAATCGCAAGAAAAAGAATAATACCAACAATAACCATATCTATAATCTGAAAATCCATTATATACCCAACCTTAATTTTAGAAAATTTTTAGGGAAATTATAACTAAAATTATTTAAAATTGATGTTCTTTTTTAACTCCTCTGGCTTATTTGCATATTGTAAAGCATCTTCTTTAGAAATTAAGCCTTGCTTTCTAAGTTTAATAAGTATTTGTGTCTGTGTTTGCATTCCTGTCTCGCCTTGACCTAGTTGCATTTGAGAATAGAGTTGATGCGTTTTATCTTCACGAATAAGGTTTGAGATTGCATGGTTTGGAATCATTATTTCAGGGGCAGCTACCCTTCCTCCACCTACTTTTGGTAGTAATACCTGAGAGATAACACCCACCAAAGAAGAGGCAATCATCGTTCTAATTTGTGCCTGTTCATCTCCTCCAAAAACATCAATAATACGGTTAATTGTTCCAGGTGCTGAGTTGGTATGTAGTGTTCCAAATACCAAGTGACCTGTTTCTGCTGCTGTTAGTGCTGCTTCGATTGTCTCTTTATCTCTCATCTCTCCGATTAAAATAATATCGGGGTCTTGACGCATGGCATATTTTAGAGCCATCGAGAAGCTTTTTGTATCGCTTCCTGTCTCTCTATGAGAGAAGACACATTTTTTATTTTGATGAATAAACTCCACAGGGTCTTCAACGGTAATAATATGTTTATTTTCTGTAAGGTTAATCTCATTAAGCATCGCTGCAAGGGTGGTTGATTTACCAGAACCTGTAGGCCCCGTTACTAAAATAAGCCCTTTTTCTCTTTTGATAAGTCGTTTATAAATATCTGGAGCATTTAAATCATCAAGAGAAGGAATCTCTGTAGGAATAATACGAAAAGCAGCAGCAATATCGCCTAACGTTTTGTAGTAGTTTGCTCTAAACCGACCAATTCCAGGAAGTAAAAGTGCAAAATCTAGTTCTAGGTTCTCTTCAAATGATTTTTTCTGTTTTTCTGTAAGTAGGGCATACGCCATCTCTTCAATGTCTTCTCCTGTTAATACAGGAAGATTGACTGCTTTTAGTGAACCATCAATACGAATTTGTGGTTCAGCTCTGCTTACAAGGTGTAAATCAGAAGCCCCATGAGAGACAACACTTTGGAGAAGTTTTTTAATATCTATAGCCATAAGGAGTATCCTAATATGTAATTATTTTTCAATTCCTTATTTTAACATTAAAATATTATATTACTCTTATTCTATAATTTTTGGAACAATAAAGAAACCATTTTCTGCATTAGGTGCATGAGAGAAGATGGATGTAGAGATTTCTATGTTCGTATTTACACAATCTTCACGCAGAGGAGTACCTCCAGAGAGAGTAGAGAAGGTAGGACTTAGCTCTTCTGTATTTAATTCTGCAAGGTTCTCAACATAAGCAAGAATCTCTGTAAGTTGACTTGCGAGTTCTTCTTTTTTGTTCTCTTCGATTTTTAACATCGAAAGTTTTTCTAGTTTTTCTAATACTGTGTTATCAATAATCACAATAATCCTTTTTATTTCAAATACTTTTATCTCTCGAATTATATATTAAAAGAGTTTAAGGTACTATTTTCGATTAAGTATTTGACAACTCCACCCCTTAAAAAGAGGTGGATTCTTCTGAACTCCAAACTAATGTTTAGATATTTAAGAAGCTTTCTCCATGTGTCCCACGGTATTTAGAATATTTAAAGAAGCATTCAAATCAGCATTTAATCTAAAATTACACTTAACACATTTGAATCTACTTTGACTCTTTCTATTCTCTTTAGATATATAACCACAACAAGAACATTTTTGAGAAGTGAATTTTGGGTCAATTTCAATAACCTCTCCACCTTTTTTCTCTGCTTTATATTTTAACATCTCAAAAAATAGTCCCCAAGATTGTTGAGTGATGGCACGATTAAGTCCTCGTTTTCCACTTGATTTTTTAGGCTCTTCTACTGTTCCTGTTGCACTTTTGGTCATATTTTTTATCTTTAACTTCTCTATCACAATAGTTTGGTTCTCACTGGTAATTTCATTAGAGAGTTTATGTAAAAAATCTTTTCTTTTGTTTGCTATTTTTAAATGAGCTTTTTGTAGTTTCTCTTTGGCTTTAGTTCTATTGTTTGAGCCTTTTTTCTTTCTTGAAAGTGATTTTTGAGATTTTTTCATC
>CAYPCV010000077.1:0-2611 GCA_964409295.1 uncultured Sulfurovum sp. | reverse complement strand
TTAAGAAGCTCTTTCTCTTTGGTAATGTCGCTGTGGTCTTGCGAATAACAGACCACCAAACGGTTAAAGTTTAAAGCGTCAAACACCTTTTTTGTAAAAGGGCTATCTTTGGTTTTACTCAAAATGGTATCTACACTCTTTGTTTAGGTGCTGTATAAAGTCGCTATCACGGTCAAGCTGTGCAATCTGTTCGTGTTTATAGAGTGTTGAAAATTTTGCCCAATCAGAGCCATTGTTTGGCACAGCATAGAGCATTAGCTTTTTGATTTGTAGTTTATTTGCATTGCTTTTTAGCATATCATAAAGATATTTTCTTGCCACCAAACCACCCATACTGTGGGTTATAAGATAAATCTCATCATAGTGAGCATAACGCTCTTCTATTTCAGTTTTTAAGAGTTCGGCAACATCTTGAATTTTAGGAAGACGCTATTGGGGAATAATAAAAGAGAGAAGTTTAGAAAAAAGAGAAACCACATTTTGAGAACGAAGCAGAGAGCTTCTGTAGCCATAAAACTTGACATCAAAATTGTTAAAATAGCTGTCCTCTTTTATAAAGGTTTTAAAGTTACCACAAGTCTCATAGCTACCACTTAGACCATGAATAAATAGAATTAGTTTTTTCACTACAATCTCCCAAAATTTCCGTTGGTTTATTGTAGCATAAAATTAAAAGAGTGTATATTCCTCTTTAATTTTTGGAAGCATAGTTTTATCTAAAGCATAAACAAAGGCATAGTTAAAGTAGGCATTTTTTAATAAATCTCGTGCTTCATCTACATTTTCGTACCAATTTGGTCTGTCTACACCGTCTACTTTTGTTTTTGGTGGGGTTAGAACAATGGTTTTTACCCATGCACCGTTGTATCGGACGTACTCTCGGGCTTTATATATATCTTGTAAATTATCGGTAAAAATAGCCACTTTATCACTCTTGCTTGGGTTCATAACGTTTAAGAAACCATCAATAAATACAGGTACAAAGTGTTTTGTGTATCGAACTCTATCCAAATCATAAGGGAAGTGGTGTAAGTCACAAAATTCTACTACACGTTGTAAAATATCTACATGGAAAGGGGTAATGTCTTTCTCTTGATAGATATAAGAGTTAATTTTGAACGTTACTTTAAAGAGCGTATCTGTAATAATCTCACAGCTTGCCTCTTTATTCAAAATAGCCACATCTGGTTTAATCATTTTCATCAATGCATCATCTGTACCAACAAACATTTTTGATTCCGAGTTTAAAATTTTTTCAAACATCTTTCGCCAATCGTTTGGCAAAATATCAAGGTTTGATTTTTTAGTTACAATCATTTTCATAAATGAAAGCTCATGCTCACTAAAAAGATAAAAACTAGCTTCTCTTGAAATTAACACATAACGAATAAGCTTAAAAGCAGCCTTTTCTATCTGTTTTACTTGAATCCAAGCAATCTCTTTGTCTGTAATCTCTATATCAGTATCCGAAAAGACAATAGCATAAGCACCATTGGCTATTGCAGATTCAATCTCTTCTTTATCGTTAGAGATAAACAAATCTCCTTGCTCAACTTTTGAGGGATAAACAGTTACAGAGTTTATCGCTGTAATCGTTGGCTCTGTAAGGATTGTACCTGCTGTGAGGTTTAATAAATCTTCTATTTTCATCTACGTTTTTAACCTTCGTGTTATTTAGCTTATTGGTGTGCCGTTTGTTTTTGGCTTCTCGGGACGAACCAAACATAAACCATCTGCATCTTTAGCAGCAAGAAGCATACCTTCGGATTTCATTCCCATGAGTTTAGCAGGTTTTAAATTAGCAACCACACAAACTTGTGTATTTAAAATATCTTCAGCCGAGTACCACTCTTTGATTCCTGCTACGACTTGTCTGTTATCTTCTTCGCCGATGTCTACTTGAAGCAAGAGCAGTTTTTTACTCTTTGCTACCTCTTCGGCTTGGACTACTGTTCCTATTTTCAAAGAAGTTTGGAAAAATTGGTCAATTCCAATAAGTGCTACACCCTCGGTGGTTGTACCATTTTTCTTTGCCTCTTTGGCTCTTGCTTTTTTAGCTTCTGCTTCTTCTTTCTCTTTTTTCAGAGCTTCCAAACGTGCATCGACTA
Organism: uncultured Sulfurovum sp.; assembly: GCA_964409295.1. GTDB lineage: Bacteria > Campylobacterota > Campylobacteria > Campylobacterales > Sulfurovaceae > UBA1140. Next base: position 503 of record CAYPCV010000077.1, on the reverse strand, counting down.
ACAGCTCTTCTTCGACTCTAGGGAAAAGTGGTTCTCGTTTTTCAATTGTAAACGGAGCTAACACTTCGCCATTTCTAATGTATTTTTCAAAATTTTCAGGAGTCACTTCAAATCCAAGAGCTTCTGTAATAATGGTTGTTGTCTTTGGCATCACAGCATGAAGCATCAGAGAGACTTTTGCTAAAATCGTAGCAATTAATCCATTAAGAGCCATTGTCTCATCGGTTTTACCCTCTTTTATCATTGTCCAAGGCTGATATTTATCAATCGCTCTATTGGCTACAGTTAACGGTCTCCAAAGCTCTTCCAAAAATCTATGCAGTTGAAGTTCAAAGATAAACGGTTCAAGTTTATCTAATGAAATCTGCATCTCATCAAGCTCCTCTTGATAATATTTTGATACCAAGTCTGATTCGACTCTGCCCTCAAAATATTTTCCACTCATACCAATAAGACGGTTAAGCAGGTTTCCAAGGTCGTTACCCAAATCTGAATTGATTCTG